>JANNBD010000456.1:0-11046 GCA_031385105.1 Chamaesiphon sp. OTE_78_metabat_374 | reverse complement strand
GTTCTTTTTCGTTCTGCAGATACACGTCGCCATAAGACATGGTTTCGGTGTCCAAAATTCCTCTGGCTCAGTAATTCTAGTCAGGTTTAATCTTTGGTTAGCAGTGACTACTGCTACATACAAAAGCTGCAACTGTGACTGCTGTTCGACTGTAGGACACCAATCAATCGTCTCTTGCCAAATTGTCTCCAGATTGGGCAGATTATTTGAACTAGAAATTGATGGGGAATTCATGTAAACAGTGAATAGTGAATGGTGAATAGTGGATCGACATCCAATGTTTATGATTTTTGGGAGACAACTAAAATAACACCGAAGGAAATCGACGCTAGCCCAATCATCTGAGAGATTGCGATCGATTCACGAAACCAGAAGTGCCCTAACAAAACAGAGCAAATATAACTGAGTGAAATTGCTGGAGCAGCGACACTTAGATTGACACGAGTAAGTAATAGAATATAGACAATCGCACCCAGTGCATAACAAGTCAAACCAACTAATAATTCTGGTGTAGTAACGATACTCAGGACGTGACTCATGGCGTTGTCAATCCCAACTTTACCAAGTTTTGACGCGCCCAGCTTAAGAAAAAATTGACCAAATACGCCAGCTAAAATAGAGATCAGTAGTAAGCTCAATTCTGGTAAGGTCACAGTTAATTCCTAAAGTATGAATGTACAAAGCGATTGCGCTGATTGGGATCGGGGCTAAACGAGCGGTTAAATCGCTGATTCCTAGCCTACTATCTTATCACCTCGATCGATCTCCTGGGTCTGGGTGAGTAACTGACCAGAGCGATACTCGCAGTTTAATCAGATGTTGAATGTACTCTAGATACTGCCTCCAGGTAACTTTACTTGCACCTGTAATCCGCTCTCTAAACACATAGCCTACTTCCGCAATCCATCGAATTTGACCTCTGGCAACGACTTCAATCAAGATCTTATAACCAACAGGACTTAGTAGCCTATTGGCAATCGAACTCCGCCGCACCATAAAATAGCCACTCATGGGATCAGAAAGGCGACCAATCACTTCTGGTAAGATAGCTAAACCTAGTACTTGCGCGCCACGAGATAGGAATCGCCGAACGATACTCCATTCGCTCACGCCACCACCTGCGACATTGCGGCTAGCCACTGCCAACTCAGCACCCTTGTTCATCTCTGCCCACAGTTGCAACAGAATTCCTGGTGGATGTTGCAGATCCGCATCAATCACCCCCAAAACTTCGCCTCTAGCAGCCTGCCAGCCCCGAATTACCGCAGTTGAGAGTCCCCGCTCTGTTGCTCGCCGGATTACTCGCAGTTGAGGATAGCTAGAAACTAGTTTATCTGCTACTTCCCAAGTCCGATCTGGGCTATCATCATCAACAACAATCAGTTCATAATCTTTCGGGATGGTTCGATCGAGTAATTCGACTAAAATATCTACTAGTTCCCTGATATTTTGACTTTCGTTAAATGTTGGAATTACCAAAGAAAGCTTTAGCAGTTTTTTGTGAGTGGACAGAATGGCCGATCGATCGGCAATCAATAATGAACCAACAGTAACTATTGTCACCGCGCTAGTTTGATAATCATTCATTAGCGACTCCCCAATTCCTACTTACATCTTGATTGTGTGTACTTGTGAAGGTATTCACATTATTTGACAGATTGTTCATTTTTTCAAGAATAGATAGATCTCATCCTGCTGATATTCGAGGTTAAATAATTTCGATTCTTTAGCTCGTGTTTTTAATCTGTTCATTACCTCAAGACTACTATTCCAGCCTGGATGTTTCAGATCTAGCAGCACATACTTAAAATTATCTAAATCGATTAATTCTGTGCCATTAAATGTTAATTTAACAACTGGGCGATGAGTAAGGTGAGGGGCAATTTCTCCAGTTGTCAGCACAGCCCCATCATCTTTGATTTTTGCGATTGCGACTGTCGTAGCCTGATGTGTATCAAGGGTAGAAAAATAACTAGTCCAGAAATATTCGAGTTTGCCAGATAAGAGGAATATAATAGTAGCCCAAACTAAGATAGTTTTTCTTGTTTTCAGCCAATTATGATTAGCGGCAACACTATTGATAACTGCTAGAAACAGAAAAGGCAGGATTGGTAAAGAGTAATGCTGTGTTAAGCTTCTTTGCAGCGGATAAGTAGATAAAATGTTGATCGCTAGCGTTGGAACACCACACAGTAATGGTGATAAATTTTTTGGAGATAACCCCCAGAGGACTGGCAGGACGAGCAAAGCTAGGTATTCAAGTGTATTGAGCGACAGGATTTTACCAAAAATTAAATCAGGCTTAATAAAGATATTTGAAACTATTTCAATAAAAGAATTTCCAAGATAATTATATCTACCTGCTATTGCGGCTGTCATTCCACCCATGTCAGTACCCAGAAATGTTGGAATAATCAACCTTGTTGAAATGATGAACCATCCTACTCCAGCAAATACTGCGATCGATCCGAATACTTTTTTATTTTCACAAAATATCAGCCATAATCCCATTGAGATCACTGTTAATGATAATACTGATTTACAGCTTAAGATTAAAATTACAGCAAATAAGTACAAGAAAATTCTATTTTGTCTAGCTGCTAAAACAGCAAGCAAAAATCCAGGCACTGCTATTACATCTGGATGAAAGTCAAATAAAACTTTATTTAAAATGATTGGATAAAGTAGATACGTTATGACGATAATAGTCGCCTTTTGACGATCGAGTCCCGATCCGATTGCAAGATGATAAAGAGGTAATCCCCCAATTGCTAGTGAGATGGCTTGAACAGCAAATAGCCAGTAAACATCGGGATAGATCCAATAAAGTAGTGATAATGGATATAGAATTACGGCTGCATGATCGGCCAGAATATGAAATCCACTTAATGACACAATTGGTTTCTGACCTGTGCTAATTAAGTAAAGTCCTTGATCGAAAAATCCTAAATCAAGCGCGTGAGAATGATAAAGCCAATGGCGAAGACTGCTAAGAAGAAATAAAACAATAGTGGCAACACTAATACTTGCAGTGACTGGATATAACTTAGCTAAATTATTCATTGCTGATTAAATATTTTGCCAATAATTGATTAGATCTTTTCATTCCAAATTGTGATTTTGCTAATATAATTTCAGTTTTGGGCAATTAATATTCTAAACTTATCATCAAGTGAGCTATTGTAGGTAGCAGTGGCAAATATTTTAGCTTATATCTGCATAATGATATATCTCGATCGAATTAAGCATTATCCAGCCCCAGGTAGGATGTTGAGTTTCTTGCTGGTACTAATATTACTATGGCTCCCAGGTCTTGCACTCATTTATGGTGTGATGGGGAGGACTCAAAATTTAGCCGATCCTTCCACCCAAAATCTACTGACAATTCTCACGATGGGATTGCTGGCGGTTGAATTTATGATCCTGCTACCCTGGTGGGGGCGACGAGTGTATCAACATCCAAACTTACTCTACCGCTATGGATTAGTGCCTACTCGTCGGAATGGTTTTTTCTGGCTGAGAGGTTTAGCTATCGGCTGGTGCGCGACTGCTTGCTTATATCTTGTGCAATGGTTATGCGGCTGGATTACTTGGCAATCGCCCAGTTTACCGCTGTGGCAATTAATATTAGAAAGTATCCCCACTGCTATCGGCGTAGGATTGGCAGAGGAGCTATTTTTTCGCGGTTGGATGCTAGATGAGTTGGAACAGGATTACTCGCCGAAAGTCTCTCTAGTTGCTGCTGCTAGCTTATTTGCGCTGCTCCATTTTCTCAAGCCGATTCCAGTGATGCTGCAATCTCTACCGCAATTTCCAGGGTTGTTTCTGATGGGTGTGGTGATGATCGTTGCCAAGCGTCAGCATGGTAATCTATTAGGCATCTCGATCGGGATTCACGGTGGGATGATTTGGGCTTTTTATCTAGTTAGTGTTGGCAAAATTGTCAAGTATTCTAATAACGTCTCTGACTGGATTACCGGAATCAATGGTAATCCCATCTGTGGATTACTTGGCTTGGTATTCATGGCAGGATTAGCAGTACTATTATCCAAGTTTCCGAAGCAACAGCAAACTTTTTAACGATCTACTTTTGCCACGGGGTCATACTTTTGAATTCAACTAATATTGCGATCGTCTTAACTGGCACAATTACGCCAAATACTACTCTAGTTAACAATCATCTCGATCCTCAAGCTAGAAGAAATGAATATCTAGCCGCAATTAATTTCTATCGGCAATTTGGGGAAGTCTATTTTTTAGAAAATTCTGTTTATCCTCTAGATCGAGATCCTGATTTCCAAGCTATCCCCAATGTATCTATTCGGAGATTTCCAGTATCAAACTTTCCCGATCGAGGTAAAGGATTTCAGGAATTTGAGATGATTGATGCTTGGATTAATAGCGAAATAAATTTACCTAACAAGTGGATTAAAGTCACCGGACGTTATATTTATCAAGATTTTCAGAAGATCCTTAAAGAATGTCATCAGAATACTCAAAGTATCACAATCAATCAATATTTATTTGCGAAGTGGGCAGACGTGGCACTTTTTTGCACGACTACTAGTTTTTACAAGAATCATCTTGTCGGCATTTATCAACAGTGTGACGATAGTAGAGGTTTGTGCATGGAGAAAGTCATGAATGCTAACCTAAGTAAATTATCGAAAACATCATTTTTACGGTTTAAGATCTATCTTAAATGTTCTGGTATTGCTGGCAGTACCGGAAAAGTAATTAGTAATGTGTGGCTGGATGTGATTAATTCTACGGTCATGCGTTTGAATTACTTACTAGACAAGCGATACATGTGGATTAGTTTCTAAAGTACCTCACAGCAAGCTGATTTATGTCGAAAGGATATTGGCAAGACTTATTTACTTTGTCAGAACCCAAATTAAAAATAACTTGGTTGTTATTCTTGTCAGGAATAATCGCTTTACCATACACCACGCTGGGTGCGATTCCGATTGCAGTTGGTTTATTTCTAATTATCAGACTAAATCTAGCTGAGATTCGTACAGCTAGATTAAATCTGATATTGACATTTTTATCAGTAGCAATCTTGTTAATATCACTCTTGAGTGTGGACTATCTAGAGTCTTTAGTATTCACTGTCAATATTTTCCCGTTCTTTGTTTTTTTTGCGAGTTATCAATACCTATTTAAACATCCCGATACACTAAGAAAACTAGCCTGGATAATTGTTTTAGCTTCAATTCCACTAGTAGTTATTGGGTTTGGACAACTATGGGGCGGCTGGAATATCGATCTAAAAGCAGGTTCGGCGCAGGTACTAGACATACACAGATTTGGGATGCCTCCAGGCAGAATGTCGTCAATCTTCTATCATGCAAATGCACTAGCTAATTATCTGCAACTAGTTTTCACTTTGTGTATGGGATTATGGTTAGATCTTTCTTCCAATCAAAACCATAGCAAGCAGATATCTAAGCCTAAATTATATTTCCTGAGCTGTTATTTTGTGATCACTTTACTAGCATTGATTTTAACTAGTGCTAGAACCGGATGGATCGTGACTGTGTTATCGATCTTCACAATAATTATTTATCAAAAATGGTATTTAATCTTGGGTATAATTTCTCTATTAATAAGTCTAATTTTCGGGGCTGCTTATGCACCAGATCCAGCAAAAACTGGCTTGAGACAAATAGTACCCAGTTACTTTTGGGCGAGAATTAATGATGAGATGTATCCAAATCGCCCGACTGCGGATACTCGTGAATCAATCTTTCAATTTGCAGGACAATTAATCGCTGAGAAACCTTGGGGCGGTTGGGGTTTACAAACTTTTGGAAATCTCTACAAGGCAAAAACTGGTTTGTATATTAATCATCCCCACAATTTATTATTGAGCTTGAGCTACGGTTTAGGTGTACCAGTGACAGTATTTCTAGTCATGGTAATGGCTTATATCTTCTACATTGCGATTCGAGGCTTTCACTGCTTACCAGATCGCTGGAAATCTTCACAAACGATCATGTTTAGCTATATCATTGCAGCTATTGGTTCGATCGTTATGAACATGACTGATATCACAATTTTTGTTCTGCCACTGAATGTAATATTTTGGTCGATTTTAATGGCTGTTTATGCGATTGGTGAAATTAGCATTCAGGAACAGATGCGTTCAGGTGATGCCCATCAATAAATATCCTCTATTGCAATTATTGCTTATGAATATTCATGACTACTTATCATTCTGTACTCGATTTCCTCGATCGATCTTAGTTCTGATAACATTACCATTATTACTACTCAATGGCGATCATCAAAGCCTGTTAGCTCATGATGAGGGCTTTTATGCGGTGCAGGCGCGGTGGATTTGGGAAAGTGGCGATTGGTTGACACCGCAATGGTGGGGGAAACCAATTTACGATCGCACAATTGGACTTCAATGGCTAATTGCTCTCGCCTACCATCTGTTTGGGTTGAATGAATTTAGTGCGCGGTTGCCAAGTACGATCTCGTGTATTATTAGTGTACTATTAACATATGAGATTGGGATAGTTTTATTCGATCGCAAAATTGCTTGGTTGGGTGCTGTAATCTTGATGTTAATGGGACTTTGGGTGAGTGAAGCTCATACAGCCCAACAGAATACTGCGCTGGTGGCGATTGAATTACTCGGTATTTTATCTTTACTAAAAATTACCGATCTGCGATCTCATAGGTTGTTAGCTTCACGCTACAATTGGTTATGGGGAGCAATCGCTGGTGCAACAATTGGCTGGGGCTTTATCATTAAGGGATTTATGATTTTCGTGCCGATGGTAGCACTGATTCCCTATCTTTTATCTCACCAACATTATCGAAAGCTATTAGTCAATCCAGGTATTTATTTAGGGCTAATTATCGGAGCAATTCCCACTGGAGCGTGGTTAACTCTCAGTTATCAGAAATATGGGATGATGCCGATTCAAGATTTGATTAGTAAACTACTCTTTCTTTCCAAGGCTGATACTTATAATCCTGGCCCTTTTTATTACCTCTGGAACTTACCTGCAAATATTTTTCCTTGGGCTTTATTCAGTCTAATTGGCGCGATAGTTGTGTGGCGCAGACTTTTACCAAATCTTAATTATGCTGCACTAAATTTGACATTGGGCTATCCAATTTTCTTGTTTATTCTACTCAGCTCATTTCGGACTCGAATGCCTTACTACACACTGCAATTATTGCCATTTATGGCACTACTTGCAGCTACTGCGTTCGTGAAATTCACTCAAGTTAGTCGCCACAAATCAATCCAGTGGTATCGATTAGTGACATCGCTCAGTTACGCTTTTAGTGGATTGGGAATTCTGCTGGCGATCGCTGCTATCGTGATGATGATAGATCGACCATTTTTTGGGATTGCGATCCCGCCTGACATTCAGATCTACGCTCTACCTGCCTTGATTCTCGGCTGTGGCTGGGCAACTATCGCATTTTTGTGGAAACGATGGCAACCGCCAACTACGCCCTACTGGTTGGCAGCTTGGCTAGTACCAGTGTGGTTTACGCTAGTTAGCATTGGCTTGCAAGGATTGCTGGCAGATCGAACTCCTGAGTTCATCACAGCATTTCGTCAGCCGCTTATTCAACAGGCTTTGAGCAGCCGTCAGCTTCAACCTGTACATATCCTCAGTGATACAGTTGAGAATGATACTTCCCAAACAAGCAACCCCAAAAATCGTTTTCTCAGTGGTGAGGAGCATAAAACTTTGGTACTATTGAGCTTCTATACTCCACACTTAGGTAAGCAGGTGCATCGCTTTACAGATTTACCCGATCGATCCTATGCTTGGACATTGATTAACTCGCGTCAAGTATCAACTCGATCTCGAACTATTGGCACCGTGCAAGGCTGGAAACTAATCCAGAAAACTGGGGTTTGAAAAGTCGAGAGTTGAGCGATAATTTATCAGGAATATACATGTCTAATCGGTTAGTGACAGCACGCACTCAAAAACATTTTGATGATATTGCATTAAAACTAGATTGGTGGGCGCGTCGCAACCGCTACTATCATCAAGATCTCGAACGATTGCACGGATTTTTGATTCCGGCTGGGAGTAAGGTGCTGGAAATTGGTTGTGGCACTGGAGATTTACTGGCAAAGATCGAATCAAGTTTAGGTATAGGTATAGATTTTTCATCTGCGGTAATCGACGTAGCTAAAGCTAAATATCCGCACTTGGATTTTCACTGTTTAGATATAGAATATCTCGATCAAGAAACCTCGGTTAAAAATTTATTTCTGGATATTGAGTTTGACTATGTTATTTTGTCTGATCTGTTAGGCGATCTGACAAATATTCAGAGAGTATTAGAAAATCTACATCAAATCTGTCATCTCCGCACTAAGGTAATCATCAATTTTCATAACTTCCTGTGGGAACCAATCCTAAATTTCGCCGAGAAGATTGGGCAACGCCGCCCCCAACCGCCCCAAAATTGGCTATCGATGAATGATGTGATTAACTTACTGAATATCACTGGCTATCAATCAGTTAAAACTGGCAGACGTTTATTAATGCCTAAATACACTCCATTGATATCTAACTTTGTCAATCGCTATCTCAGTCCACTGCCGATTGTCAATCATCTTTGTTTAACCAATTATATCGCCGCGCGTAAACAGATCTATCGATCGACTGAAGCCAAAGATTATAGTGTAAGTGTAATTATTCCAGCGCGGAATGAATCGGGAAATATTGCAGCAGCAATTGACAGACTACCTCAATTAGGCAAGTACACAGAAGTTATCTTTGTTGAAGGACATTCCAAGGATGATACTTGGGAAAAGATTCAGGAGTTAGAGCGAGAATATCGGGGTGATTTTAAAATCAAAGCCTTCCAACAGTCAGGCAAAGGTAAAGGCGATGCCGTGAGGTTGGGATTTGAACAAGCGACTGGAGATATTCTGATTATTCTAGATGCAGATCTGACAGTGCAGCCAGAAGAACTAGTTAATTTTGTGAGAACAATTGTCAGTGGTAGAGGCGAATTTATTAATGGTTCACGCTTAGTTTATCCCTATTCTCAAGCCGCTATGCCGTGGCTAAATACTCTAGCAAACAAGTTCTTTGCGTTAGTTTTTTCATTCCTGTTAGGGCAGAATATCAAAGATACCCTCTGCGGAACTAAAGTATTGTGGCGAGAAGATTATCTGCGAATTGTGGCTAATCGCAGTTACTTTGGTGACTTCGATCCATTTGGCGACTTCGATCTATTATTTGGCGCGGCTAAATTAAATCTGCACATCGTCGAAGTACCTGTGCGGTATCAATCCCGCACTTATGGAGCATCAAATATTGCCCACGTTCGTGAGGGTTTAATCTTAATTAAAATGTGTCTGTATGCTGCCCAAAAAATTAAGTTTGTCTGATTATCGTAGGGTGTGTTACCGCGTCAGCGTAACGCACCGCAAGCATGGTTTTGGTGCGTTACTACGTTGTTAATTTACCATCAACAATTGGTGTTTCTGTCAGCATACCTCGATCGATCCGCCAGCATTTATCAGCAATTGCTCGATTGTTATTTGGATCGATCGAATTACTAAACCACAGATAATCGATCGAGTCGTTCAGTCAAATCTAGCGAAGCTCTCAACGGACGATACACCTCGCCCCCATAAGATTGCCACACATAATCCCCTGCAAACTTCCGAAAACTCCCAGGCGAACCAATCGATTTCCATACCGGATTAGCCAACACCAAGCCAGGAAATAACACCGCTAATAGTTCTCGGTCTTCAATTAACTGATGATAAGTTCTAAACTCATCTACTTCTACCCCTACGAGGGCAAACCGAAAAGCTGGAGCCGACTGTAACTGTCGATATAGTAAAATCCCGATTTCCGTCATCAAATAGGCAGTTTCTGGTGTATCTATCCCCGTCAAACTTACCCCTTGCGGACATACTCGACACCACCAATTTTCCTCTAAATCTTGAAAAATATCCCCGTGAGCTTCAAAGCTCGAACCATCATTCAAATTTAAAATATTTCCTTGAAAATGCTGGCAAAATCTAGTTGCATCAGCTTCTAATTCTCCACATTCCGCTGCCAAACTAAACGACCAAACCATAATATATATCTCTCGATTGGACTAAATTTTGACACTTTGCCAATACTGTTGTGTATTGGCTAAAGCTAATTCATACTGAGCCAATAACATCGTTACGCTTGGCATAATACTAACGTGGGTAGGACTATCTCTGACAGCTTCGAGATCTCGTTCGAGATAGCTACTATCGATCTGCCAAATTGGATCTCGACCCGTGCCACCCCAAGCAATTGGTTTACGGTGTGAAGGCAAACTTTCGATTGAAATCGATGTTGACATGCCTTTGGTATTCCGCACGGCTACTGTTACTAAATTCTTGCTCTCACTGCGTTCTGATTCGATCTGTAAATAACCCATCGGATCTATCCATGAATCAGGAACTTCGATTGTGTCGATATCAATCCCAGGTCTAATCCCCAACAACCTCCCACTCCGTCCGATTTTTGGTCGATCATCCACTCCTACCATTGCTCGGAAATAAAGAGTTGTCATTACAGCTTTAAGTTTTTGAGCAGGCAGTTACACATAGTAGCAAAATGTGAGTAACGTTAGGTTTTATTCTTCAACCCAACCTACGTAAGTTTATCTTCCCACACTCCCCACACCCCCTTACGCTGCGAATTTACCATCAACAATTGGCGTTTCTGTCAGCATACCTCGATCGATCCGCCAGCATTTATCCGCAATTGCTAGCAAATCACCAGCATCATGGGTGACAACCAGCAGCGTCCAGTCCTGCTTGAGCTTGCCCAACAAGTTTACCAACTGCTGACGCATCGACCAATCTAAGCCCGCTGTCGGCTCATCTAGCAGCAGTAACGGCGGTTGGCGGATTAATTGCACCGCCAGGGCTAGTCGTCGCTGCTGCCCACCACTGAGGGCATGGGGCGATACATGTAAAGGTATATCTGCTAAACCGACGGAACTGAGAGCTTGCTCCACTCGCTCCGCACCCAATTCAGGATGCCCCAG
>JANNBD010000070.1:0-7011 GCA_031385105.1 Chamaesiphon sp. OTE_78_metabat_374 | reverse complement strand
AAAACTTCCAACCCTCGCCATTCGTCACAATCCCATAAATCGCGATCTCTCGCCCCAATTGACGATCGATCCACTGACAAGCCTGCATCTCCACCAAACACTGGGCAGCTCCCTGCTCAAAATCATCCTTCTTTGCTTCTATTACACACATGTAAGGTGCTTCCAAATAGCCCCGCCGCTCGGCAATTAGATAGTCGGCATTACCACAAGTTCGATCTCCCTCTAAGTAGGCACCCTTCCATACTTTCAACCTGTCGAATCCCTCCAATCCCTCCTCACAAATCGCATCAATTAGCAATGTCTTAGATACTTCCAGGCTCTCTAAATCGAACCGTTGAAGCCGCTCTAATCGCTGTCTAAAAAAATCACTAATCGGTAAAGGTTCAGCTTCGATCGACCATCGTTGGAGTTCAATTATCCCGAGCTGCTTAAATGCTTCTTTGTAGGTAAAACTAGAAAAACTTTTCTTGCGTTCTGGGATTACTTGAATCATTCTAATCTCCCTTTACCTAACTAAAAAAGCTCCAACAAAGTTAATACGCTTTGCTGGAGCTTTTTCTAGTGGTGTTTAATTCCTAATCGGAACGAGAGGATTTGAACCTCCGACCCCTACTACCCCAAAGTAGTGCGCTACCAAGCTGCGCTACGTCCCGATGCAGGATACCAGCATAGCAATTCTCGACAGATTTCGCAAGTATGAACGAATAAGTCGCAATTGTGACGATCGAGCCGCAGAATCGATTAAGATCTATCAACGAGATTATTGCTTCTGATTCATCATGCCGGATAGCGGCAGTGGTTTATGTCCTTCGACTTGAATAAACGTCATCAAGAGATTTTGTGGGCAACAATCCGGCAGTATATTTCTACAGCCGAGCCTGTTGGCTCCAAAACCCTCGTTGATGGGTACAATCTCAATATTAGTCCAGCTACTATTCGCAGTGGATTTGCCGCACTGGAAAAGGCGGGATTCTTGTATCAGCCGCACACTTCGGCTGGGAGAATTCCGTCTGATTCGGGTTATCGTTTGTATGTCGATCGATCGATTCAGCCATCGCCGGATATCGGGCGGCGAGTGGAAGCATTACTGGCTGACAAACTAGATTGGGATAGCTGGAGTCTAGAAGCAGTCTTGCGGGGTGCAGCGGAAGCATTAGCGACATTGAGCGGCTACGTGACGATGATTACCTTGCCCCAAACTAAGCGGCTGAAGATCGAGCATATTCAGCTCGTGAGAGTGAAATTGACTAAGATCATGGTGATTGTAGTCTGGGATTCGTATGAAACGCAGTCGATCTTGATGCAATTACCTCATCAGCTTACTGATGGTGATACGCTCGATCGAGAGTTACAGATTTTATCAAATTTTTTGAATAGCAAGCTTAGGGATCGTTCGGTACTAGAAGTATTCAAGCTAGACTGGAATGAACTCGACCAACAGTTCCAGCACTATGTAGATTTAGTTAGTAATTTACTAATAGATTTGTCTAAAAAGTCTAAGCCAATTCATTCATCACAGATTATGATTTGGGGGATTTCTGAGATTCTCAGTCAACCTGAATTTTCTCAGTTAGATACAGTTAAAACGTTGCTGCATTTATTAGAGTCAGAACAAGACAAGATTTGGGATCTGATATTTAATCCAGATGCTAATTCATTGCTAGATCTTCAACCTAAGCTATCTATCAAAATTGGTGCCGAAAATCCGCTTAAACCGATGCAAACTTGTACGTTAATTTCTACTAATTATCATCAAGATTCTGTACCTGTCGGCAGTGTGGGCTTATTAGGACCAAAACGAATGTTGTATGAAGATGCGATCGCATTAGTTCAATCATCGGCTAGTTATATCTCTGCGGCAATTAGTCAGCCAGCTAGTTAATAGTGAGTAAGCATAATTGAAAGGCTAACCACTAAACCACTAAACCACTAAATCACTAACTATGAAAATTGCTGTTGTAGATTACGATATGGGAAACTTGCACTCTGTTTGCAAGGCGTTGGAATATGCGGGTGCTGAGACATTAATCACTCATGTACCGTCAGAATTGGCGAGTGCAGATGCGGTTGTTCTGCCAGGAGTTGGTTCATTCGATCCAGCGATGAAGAAGATTCGCGATCGAGACTTGGAGCAACCATTAAAAGATATTATTGCCAGTGGTAAACCTTTTTTGGGGATCTGTTTGGGATTGCAAATTCTATTCGATCGATCTGATGAAGGTTCAGAAACAGGGTTAGGAATTATCGCTGGAACCGTGAAGAAATTCCAGCCAGAACCGAGTTTAACCATCCCCCAAATGGGCTGGAATCAACTAGATCTATCTCAGTCGAACTGTGCGTTGTGGGCTGAATTAGATGCCTCTAGGTGGGTATATTTTGATCACTCCTATTATGTTGAGCCAGCCCAATCTTCAGTATCCGCAGCAATGGTAACTCACGGCAGTCAAACTGTCACGGCTGCTATTGCTCAAGACAATATTATGGCTGTTCAATTTCACCCCGAAAAGTCTTCGACAACGGGGCTACAGATCCTCACCAATTTTGTCCGAGTAATTGCTGGCTAGCTGGGTGTGTTGGGTTTCATTCTGGTTACTGAGCGGTAGCCGTTGGCGGAGCCTCTCCGCAAGGAGAAGTACAACCCAGCCTACAGATTTACTATTCACCATCCACCATCCACTAATTTAACAATTCAGCAATTGCGGCTAAACTAGCTTCATCTAAATACTGTTCATTATTGGTTACTACTGATCGCAAAAAGCTTTTGACTTTATCATCTTCTATCGACCAACCTACTTGGCGATTAGAAATTGCTGCGCCGACGATTGTATTAACTTGAGCGGCTGTAAATTCGGAATAGTAGCTTAGTTTGGCGATCGCAATTTGGGTACTGGCGATCGATTGGCTATTGACTAAATCTCTAATCAGGAAGTCTTTATCTCTAGCAGTGGCGAGGGTGATTTCAGGGAATTTTTCTTTACAGAAACTTGATAGTCGCTTGTAGAAGTAGATTTTTGTCTGTTTTTGCGCGTCCCATTCAGTCAGCAAGAAATCACTAAAATCATCATCGTTAAGTGCCGAGCAATAGTCTTTGTCGCCTGTAATGAAATACAGATCTTCACCTGCTGGTGTCTCATTTAGGAGGGATTCCCAGTTAATTGCGTCGCCGAGTGAATTATTCTTACCAGGTGGATTGCCCACGCTCATGCGAAGTCTTGCTTTTTCGACTGTTGTTAAGTCAGGACTAAGTTTTTTGCCAAGACTAAATAAGGATTGAATGATCAGATCGGCTTTGAGTGTTTTAGCTTTAATATCGACTAAAATCCTAGTAATCAGAGCTGCGTGAGCTTGCTCGTGCTGCTTGAGTGATTCTCTCAGAATATTTATTTCTGGATAGTCTTCGCATAATTGGGGTAATTGGGTATTGAAAGTCTGAGTCCGAAAAGACTTGATCGCGCCATCGATTCGTTGCTCACGGTTACGATAGAATTCATTAATGATTTGATCGGTAAGTAATAACGTGATTTGTTGTTTCTCGATCGCATCAATGATTTTATGTAATTCTGCTAAGTCATCTTGATTGAGCGAATAAAAAGATAGCAGAATATTGGTGTCGATAAAAAGCTGCATACCTTTAAAGCTTGTGAGTGGTGAGTATATTGCTCTAGTTTAGTGCCTAGATCGGCACAATTCACAGCTTGCGCCGATTGAGAAAAACTAAAATCCTTGGGCTACTCCTTCACCGCGTGGATCCGCTGCCCCTTCAAGTTTTCCGTTGGGTAATTGTTGGATGGCATTCGCATTTCCCCAATAGCTACGCGGTTCGATCTTCTGTCCCCGTCGTCGCAATTCGGCTAATGTCGTAGGATCAAATCCCCAGGGATCGACATTGACTCGATCTGGTTGCCATTGATGGTGAATTCTGCCTGCTGCTACAGCAGCACCAACGTCCATTTTATATTCCAGGACATTTAGTAAAATCTGGAGCACAGTAGTAATAATCGTACTGCCTCCAGGCGCGCCGATCGCCAGTCGAAATTGACCATTTTCAGTGACGATCGTGGGTGTCATACTAGACAGTGGTGTCTTTCCAGGTGCGATCGAGTTTTTGTCACCACCGACTAATTCAAATACATTGGCAACTCCAGGTGCGATCGCAAAATCATCCATTTCGTCGTTGAGTAATATTCCTGTCCCTGGCACTACAACACCTGCGCCAAATCGATAATTGACTGTAAATGTCAGGCTGACAACATTGCGATCTCGATCGACGACGTTGAGATGGCTAGTGTCCATCGACTCAGATATTGGCTGTTTAGTCAACCTGTAGGGGTGCCCCTTGTGGGTACCCGTGGGGGCTTGGGTACCCACAAGGGATACCCCTACAGGTTGATTGAATTGGTTTAATATCTCTACACTGGCTGGCTTTACCGTCGTCGATGGAGTAGCTCGTTCCATGCTAATTTCCTGACGACGTTTGGCGGCGTAAGCTGGATTGGTGAGGGCAGCCACAGGTATTTTGCTAAAATCAGGATCGCCCAAATGTACAGATCGATCGGCATAGGCAATTCGCATTGATTCAATCAGCAGATGGAGCGCGTCGGGACTGTGCCAGCCCATTGCAGCGAGATCCGTACTGCCGATCGTATTCAAGATTTGGAGTAGATGTACGCCGCCAGAGGAAGGCGGAGCCATTGAGCAGACATTGTACTGACGAAATTTACCACAGACAGGATCGCGCCACTTCGGTTGATAGGCTTGGAGATCTGCGCGGGTAATTAAGCCGCGATTTTGACGCATATCTCGATCGATCTTACTCGCGATCGATCCGGTGTAGAAGTCCTGGGGATTCCGCGCTACCGCAATCAGTGTCCGCGCCAAGTCTCTTTGGACTAGACGATCTCCTGGCTGAAGTGGTTGCCCATTATTTGTGAAAATTGCCCGCGCCGCCGGATTACTTGCCAGCAGTTTTTGCTTGGACTTAGCTTGTTCCGTATAGAGTTCGCTCACCTTAAACCCATTTCTCGCCAGTCTAATTGCTGGAGCTACAACCGATCGCCAGGGTAACTTACCATATTTCTTGTGTGCGGCTACCAGTCCCGCAATCGTCCCTGGCACCCCCGCCGCCAAATGCCCTTCTAAACTAGCCTTTGGGCGCACTTTCCCCTGAGCATCCAGATACATATTCCGCGATGCTGCCTTGGGCGCGCGCTCTCGAAAATCCAGCGACTCTAACTTATTACCCACCTTCACCAGCATAAAACCTCCGCCGCCAATTCCTGCCGAAAATGGCTCCACAACAGAAATCGCCAGCGTCGTTGCTACGGCTGCATCGATCGCATTTCCACCCCGTGCCAGCATCTCCACCCCCGCCTGTGTCGCCAATGGATGCGCTGATGTTACCATCCCCTTCTGACTCTGAACCGGACGCGGAAAAGCCGCAAAAACAGGCACAGAACTAGCTAAAATCAAGAACGAGCTAATCGTCACCGTGTATCGATAAAAATATCTGAAAATACTCATAATCTTTCCTCTCTGCGCCCTCTGCGCCTCTGCGGTTTAATAAAACAAACGTCTAAATTGGGTGTGTTGGGTTGTCTCCTGACGGAGAGGCTCCGCCAACATTCTTCAATCCAACCTACAGATCTATTCACCATTCACTATCCACTAATTTATGCCAAAACTCATTGTAGCCACTAGCAACCCAGGCAAACTGCGGGAAATGCAAGCCTACCTCACGGATAGCCCCTGGGAATTAGCCCTCAAACCAGCCGAATTAGATGTTGACGAAACGGGCGACACATTTGCTGCCAACGCTTGTCTCAAAGCCTCTGAAGTGGCGATCGCGTTGAATTGCTGGACGATCGCTGATGACTCTGGACTTCAGGTAGATGCCCTTAACGGTGCGCCAGGGCTTTATTCTGCTCGGTATGCAAATACTGACAAAGAGCGGATCGATCGAATGTTGCGAGAACTGAGCGATTTTCCAGAGCCAGCCCAACGCCAAGCTCAATTTGTCTGCGCTGTTGCTGTAGCTCGTCCAGATGGGACAATTGCCGCCCAAGCCGAGGGGATTTGTCGGGGTGAAATCTTGACTAGCATTCGGGGTGTGGATGGGTTCGGTTACGATCCGATTTTTTATGTTCCAGCCAAGCAACTTGCCTTTGCTGAAATGTCGGTGGAAGTGAAACGCAGCATCAGCCATCGGGGGCTGGCTTTTGCAATTATTCGGGAGAAATTAGCCGAAATCGCTACTGAAGATTCGACACGGAAATAACTCTCAGGATCGGTTACGATCGAAGGGTGATCGATAAATTCTCAATTTGGTTTAGTAAACTATGTCCGAATCTTTAACACTTACTCCTGTCAACGTTGAATCCGTGCTCGATAGCCTTCGCCCCTATCTAATGGCTGACGGTGGTAACGTAGAATTAGTCGAAATTGATGGTCCGATCGTCAAACTCCGTCTTCAAGGTGCCTGTGGATCTTGCCCTAGTTCAGCAATGACGCTCAAAATGGGGATCGAGCGCAAATTGTGCGACATGATTCCCGAAATCTCTGGGGTAGAACAAGTATTTTAAATTGGTGGATGGTAAACAATTCTCACCAGTAGGGTGTGTTACGGCGGAGCCTAACGCACCACTTACTCATTGACAGGTATTAAAAATAACGAAGTTTTTAAAAATCAGGAGCACTCAAACTGCCTATTTTGGTTGACTGATCTTCTTCACAGCAGCTTTGGTGCGTTATGCTCCGCAGTAACGCACCCTACGTATTATCCATTTTGCACCAACCGTTGCTTTGCTTGTTGCCAGAGAGCTTCTAATTCAACGATCGAATACTCTGTTAATGGACGATCTGTATATTGTTCCATCTGCTGGATGCGATCAATAAATCTTTGATTCGTACCACTTAATCCCCGCTCTGGATCGAGTTGATACCACCGCGCCAGATTAATGACGGTAAATAATAAGTCACCTAATTCAGATTCCTGATGCGCAGTATCGGGAGTCG
>JANNBD010000448.1:0-9959 GCA_031385105.1 Chamaesiphon sp. OTE_78_metabat_374 | reverse complement strand
GTTCTTTTTGAAGTGCTTGCTTAACAATTTCGTGGAAAATATCTTTGGCAGACATTAGGCTAGATCGAAGTTCTATAATTATTATTACATTACATCTCTATTAAGTTAAGATACTTCCCCCCATAAGTTTCTGAAAACGATAATCTAACTCAGTCTTTAATAGTGGCGACTGACTCAGATCTTTGTCCTGTAAAATCACCTTTTCGGCTGCATCACGCGCGATCGACAACACCTCTCCATCCTCTGCTAAACTAGCAAGGGCAAAGTCCGCCATCCCCGATTGGCGGGTGCCTAAAACCTGTCCAGGGCCGCGTAATTGCATATCCATCTCAGATATCCAAAATCCATCTTGAGACTGTTCTAGCACCTGTAGACGCTGCTTGGCGTTGCTGGAATTGCTGCTGCTCATCAGTAGGCAGTAAGAGCGATGTTCGCCCCGCCCGACGCGCCCGCGTAATTGGTGGAGTTGTGACAAGCCAAAGCGTTCGGCATTTTCAATCAGCATGACGGTGGCGTTGGGGACATCTACGCCGACTTCAATCACGGTGGTGGAGACGATGATCTGGGTGACGTTATCGCGGAATGCGCCGAGGGCTTTATCTTTGTCGGCAGAAGCCATCCGTCCGTGGAGTAAGCCGACTTGATATTGAGGAAATACTTCGGTGGCTAATCGCGTGTGTTCCTCGGTGGCGGCGCGGAGATCGAGTTTTTCCGATTCTTCGACGAGGGGGAGGACGATGTAGACTTGTCGCCCCTGGGCGATTTCGCGGTGCATCAGTTCGTAGACTTGGCTGCGCTGGCGGCTGTTGACGGCGTTGGTTTGAATCGGCTGTCTACCTGCGGGGAGTTCATCAATCTGGCTCACATCTAAGTCGCCGTGGAGGGTGAGGGCGAGGGTGCGGGGAATGGGTGTAGCTGTCATCGTCAGGACGTGAGGCTGGGAGCCTTTTTGCTGGAGTTTTGCCCGTTGGAAGACACCGAAGCGGTGCTGTTCGTCGATGACGACTAAACCGAGATTGCGAAAGTTGACCTTATCTTGAATTAAAGCATGGGTGCCAACTGCGATCGATAGTTCTCCTGTTTCTAGTTCGCTATATATTTTTCGCCGTTTGGCGGTTTTGCTGGAGCCTGTTAGGAGTTCGACGGGGATGTGGAGTAGGTTGAACCAGCCGACTAGTTTACGATAGTGCTGCTCGGCGAGGACTTCGGTGGGAGCCATTAATGCTGTCTGATAGCCAGATTGAATGGCGGCGAGGATTGCCATCACTGCGACGACGGTTTTACCGGAACCAACATCGCCTTGAACTAAGCGATTCATCGGGGCGGGTTGTTGGATATCGTGAAGGATTTCGCCGATGACTCGCTGTTGGGCGTTGGTGAGTTGAAATGGAAGTATTTCTTTGAACCTGTCGATTAATACGCCCGTTGGATTGATGATTGCTTGAGTATGAATCTGGCGTAATGAACTTCTCCGTTGGAGGAAGCCTAGTTGGAGATAGAAAAATTCATCGAAAATTAATCTACGTCTGGCGGCACTTTTGGTGTCGCTATCTTCAGGGAAATGGATATTCTGAATCGAGGTGGCTAATTCCATCAATCCATACTGTTCGCGCACTACTTCGGGTAGCGGATCTTTGATTTTTCCCGCCGCTGGCAAAACTGTCATCACAGCTTCACGGACAATATCCGCAGATACGCCTTCAATTAATGGATAAACTGGTAATACCCTCCCAATTTTAAGCGAAGAAATACTTGCTTCACTATCTGCTAATACTTCAAGTTCGGGGTTGTCTAAATTAATCCCATATTTACCCTGCTTGACTAGTCCCGATGCAGCAATCCAGCTTCCGACTGGATATTTGCGTTTGAGCGATTCTTGCCAACCGCGATTGCTATAACGAGTGCCAGCATAGAAGCGACTGATTTTCAGACTACCAGTTTCATCTTTGATCGTGACTTCTAATACGTTTAATTTCTTGTTTTTAGGGCTGGTAAAGAAGTTGATTTTGCGAATAATTCCGACTAGGGTAACTGTGCTACCTGGCTCTAGTTCAATAATATTATTTTGCTTGGCATAGTCAATATGATCGCGAGGATAGTAATACAAAACATCCTTGACAGTGAGCAAGCCTAATCTTGCCAGAATTTCGGCTTTGCGAATACCGATTTGGGGAATATCTCGTAGATATAAGCCGAGTGTTAAATTAGTGTCTGCCTGAATATTTGGGGCTGCGGCTGGAGTGATTTTTGGAACTGCTGGAAATTTAGTCGGGGTAATATTAACAGTAGATTCACTTACTCTGACTAACTTTACTGGCTCTCGATAATTATCCTGACTAGCAACTTGTTGAGCGATCGTTAAAAACTGACTAGCTTTGGCGATTAATGACTTACGATCGATTAGCTCAAGATCTTGATACTTAGCAAATTCAAAGGCTAATTCTCGCCAATGTTGGCAATCTTTAGAGCTGGCATGTGTGGGCGGTTTACCAAAACTTAGGCACAAAAATTCACCGAAGCGATACTGCTGTCCCATCAGGTCAGTGTAACCGTATTGAGCTTCGATCGCTAAGGCTTTTTGAATTCTTTGCCAGTCTGGTTCCATTAATTGGTGAATGGTGAATGGTGGATGGTGGATGGTGAATAGCCCACCCTATGCAATCTAGAAAATAATTATTAATTAACTACGGATTTTCAAACCAACTATTGCGCCAAGCGGCTTCGGCTTCGGCAATTTTTAGCTCTTGTTGTTTGTGCATGTATTCACGGTTTAGTATCTTTACTTTGTTGGTTAGCTGACTGATATTTTTTCGTAAAGTTAATACAGTTACATCGGAGAACTCAACTTCTGTCAAGCGCAAATAGAGGCTATGAATTTGAATAATGGTAGCTGGATCGCGACGTTGAATTAATTTTTCGATTGCGGCATCTAAGGCATCTTCTACATCTTCATCTTCACCTTCACCTTCATCTTCTTCATCACTTTCTTCTTCATGTTGATCGCCATTTTGACCGATCAAGACACTTAATAAGTTAGGCATATTAGCAGTGTTACCACCTTGACGATCGGCTTCAAGATTTGCTTCTAGTATTGGCTTGGGGATGTTTGGTGGCATAATTTGTGCCTGTTGTAAAAGCACATTTAGCTTGTAAGAAATCTCTTTTAAACTACGGTTTAATTCCGCTTCTAAATTCTGTTGCCAAGTTGACAAAGAGGCGGGAGTCTCAAACCAATCAATGGGAGTTGCTGGCATCGCAGTCAATTCACCTGTTGGTTCGTCATCATTATCAGTATTAGTTTTACCAGATGATTCGATGCAAACTGACAAGTCGGCAATGGCATTGTTGACCACTCGTTGTAGTGTTTTGAGTAGTTGCGCTCGTCGATCATAGTTTATCTTTAAGAAAGCTTCAGGATAAAAATTTGTGCATAGATGATAACAGCCCTGAACTGACTGTTGCTTGAGCGTTGGGGCAAAGCAACCAAAGTAGCTGCGATAGGCAGCAGTTAGTTCCCTACCTATTTCGCGACTACTTGTTCTAAGTTGATGTAGATCTTGTTCGACTTGTTCAATTGGTTTTGCCATAAGGAAGGGGGCGCAGGGGTGCGGGGGCAGAGAAAGAGGAAGAAGGGATGATACTTAATTTACCTTCATTTTTAGAGGAAATGCTCTAAGATGGGAATGCTAATTCGATCTTGTTCGGTCGTCGGAAATATTCCTAAAATATTCTAATCATTTATAGTGTGCCCGCTAGTTAGCTCGGTTTCGTCATCATAACTTTTCTTTAATAAAAGAAGGGGTTTAAACCCGCATACTAGGAATCTAGCCATCAACTATCAATTATCAACTATCAACTATCAACTATTTCAACATGTCTGTCACTACAGTAGATTCCATCACTCCCAGTACAATTACTCCACTATTAGGCATGAGTCTAGCAGAATTGACCGTGTGGGTACAGGAGCATGGACAGCCAGCTTACAGGGGCAAACAGCTATATCAGTGGATTTACCAGCAAGGGGCGAGATCTTTGGCAGATGTTGACGTGTTTTCCAAGCAGTGGCGGGAAACAGTCAAGGATACACCAATTGGTCGATCGATTGTCCATCATCGATCGGTATCTGGTGATGGTACCGTTAAGTATCTGCTCAAGCTCAAAGATGGGCAAATCATCGAAGCTGTCGGCATCCCTTCTGCCAAACGGCTGACTGTATGCGTGTCTTCTCAGGTTGGTTGTGCGATGGCTTGTACGTTTTGCGCGACTGGGAAGGGCGGATTCCTGCGTCATCTCCAACCTTACGAGATTATCGATCAAGTTCTGACTGTCCAAGGAGACTTTCAAGAGCGTGTTACAAACGTGGTGTTCATGGGCATGGGTGAACCATTGGCTAATTTGGACAATGTAGTCAAAGCCGTAAAATGCATGAATCAAGATATCGGCATCTCTCAACGATCGATTGTAGTTTCGACTGTCGGAATTCCTGGTAAAATCCATGAACTCGCCCAGCATGAACTTCAAGTCACCCTCGCTGTCAGTCTCCACGCCCCCAACCAAAGAATCCGCGCTGAATTAGTCCCCACAGCCCAAAACTACGAAATCGACGATCTGCTGGATGAGTGTCGAGATTATGTCCAGATCACTGGCAGACGGCTAAGTGTAGAATATGTGCTCCTCGCTGGAGTCAATGACGCTCGTTCCCACGCATCGGAGCTAGCCAGCAAGTTACGCGGCTTCCAAAGCCATGTTAATCTAATTCCGTACAATCCGATCGAGGATGCTGATTATGACAGACCTACACCCAGAGATGTTCAGGATTTTGTCGATGTCCTAGAGCAAAAGCACATCGCCGTCAGCGTGCGCTATTCCAAAGGTTTGGGTGCTAGTGCTGCCTGTGGACAATTGCGGGCAAATCGGGTTTAATCGAAATACAAACTTGCATGAGATTTATCTCATCAAAGCTTCATACCCACTTCATCAAAACTTGAGAACCTGAGTATTAACCAAAATTCAGGAGAGTCTCATGCAAGTTTGTGTAATTGGAACGGGCTATGTTGGCTTAGTTACAGGTGTATGTCTCGCCCAAATCGGGCATCAGGTGATTTGTGTCGATAATGATGCCCAGAAAGTCAAGTTGATGCAGTCGGGGCAATCGCCGATTTTTAAACCTGGCTTGGCACAGATGATGACAGCCAATATGCAGGCGGGACGACTGGAATTTACTGCCGATCTGCAAGTGGGAGTTGAGCGCGGTGAGATTTTATTTATCGCTGTCGGTACTCCGGCTCTCCCGTCTGGTGCCAGTGATACTCGCTATGTGGAAGCTGTGGCGCGCGGGATTGGACATCATCTTAATGGCGGCTACAAGGTGATTGTGAATAAGTCTACTGTGCCGATCGGTTCGGGAGACTGGGTGCGCCGCCTCATCCTGGATGGGGCTGCTGAGTGCCACTCAGGGACTACTAGTTTTGATGTGGTTAGTAATCCAGAATTTTTGCGAGAAGGATCGGCAATTTATGATACTTTTAATCCCGATCGAATTGTAATTGGCAGCAGTAGCCAACGGGCAATTGATTTGATGCAGCAGCTCTACGCGCCGATTGTGGCGCGACAATTTGCCCAATATCCCGATTTACCGCCTGTGCCCGTGTTGGTGACAGATTTGACTTCGGCGGAAATGATTAAATATGCCGCTAATGCTTTTTTAGCTACCAAAATTAGCTTTATTAATGAAGTTGGCAATATTTGCGATCAAGTGGGTGCTGATGTAACGTTGGTAGCAAAGGGGATTGGCTTGGATACGCGGATCGGGCATAAATTTCTACAAGCGGGGATTGGTTGGGGTGGCTCTTGTTTTCCGAAGGATGTTTCCGCCCTCGTACATACCGCAACTGACTACGGTTATGATGCCCAATTGCTAAAGTCAACGATCGCCACCAATCGACAACAGCGATTAATTGCGGTTGATAAACTGCAACAAGTACTCAAGATTCTTAAAGGTAAAACGATCGGCTTATTGGGACTAACCTTCAAGCCAGATACTGACGATCTCCGCGATGCGCCTGCCCTAGATTTAATCGATCGATTGATACATTTAGGTGCGAAAGTTAAAGCTTACGATCCGTTAATTAGTTCAGATCGATCGCATCCCGATCTCGCTAAAATTACTTTGACTAATAATGCTGAAGATCTGGCAATTGGTTGTGATGCCCTGGTATTAGTAACTGAATGGCAAGAGTTTCAAGAGTTAGATTATGCTCATTTAGCCAGTCTGATGGAGCGATCGACGATCGTGGATGGACGCAATTATTTAGATGCTAAATCCTTAGCAACTGCTGGCTTTGATTATATCGGTATCGGTCGCCCAAGTGTCGATTCTCTTTCAGAGACGCTTCGCGAACGATTTACCCCATTAGAATTTTTGCCCGTGCGGATTGGCGATCAGATCTTGAAATCTGCTGCCTAATCCTACTGTTATCCAGAGATCGCTTTATGTAGCCCAAATACACACGCTGCTGTGCCGATCACAATCCGAAGAATTGAAACGGATTTTCCAAGGTTGCCCTTGATTTCATTGCCATTTTTGTCTCTCGAAACCCCCTTGCGGAGTTCGTAGATCCCAGAGCCTGCCAACACGCCCCCAATAATTAATGCGAGCAAGCCCAGGACGAGAGGGTTCTCGTTGAGCCACTTGTTGATGGGACTATTTGCATCGCCTCTTACTAGTAATAGGATTGCGTTCATAGGATAAATAATTGGTGTAGGTTCAGTTTAAATACCATCGCGACTGGTCGTTCGCGTAGCGTTCCGTAGGAAATCGAGCTGGAAACTATTTGTAACAAGATTGCTCCGGCTCAGATAGATCGGCAGAAAAATCGTCCTCAAAGATCCCAAATGAATTCCATCAGACTACTGGTTATCCAGTGGCTTTTAAGGGAGATTGAGAGCGAAGTTAGCCCTAAGCATGAAGTCAACGATTTCCCATCGTTGACTTTTTAGTGACTATTTATACAAAAAGATTGTGCTGGTGTTGATGAGATAAATCTCATCAAATATTCATAGAGGATTCATCGGAATTTGAGATTATATCAATAAGGTAAATATCCGAACTAATTCAACCGATTTACCTTTATCCAGAGAAGATTATGAAACTATTAGTTTATTCTCACGATGCCTATGGCTTAGGTAATATTTGTCGAATGTTGGCTATTTGTCGTCACCTCCTCGATACAATCCCCAACTTATCAATCCTAGTATTGTCGGGTTCGCCGATGCTGCATAGCTTTCGATTGCCAGCCGGACTAGACTATCTCAAACTTCCCTGTCTACATCGAGATGAAAATGGCGATTTATCCGCAAAATATCTCAAACTCGATATGAAGCAGACTGTCAAGCTGCGGTGTAATCTGATTCGGGTTGCTGCTCTAAATTTTCGACCCGATGTAGTACTAGTCGATAAAAAGCCCTACGGACTCCAAGACGAACTCAAAAAAACGATCGAGACTCTCCGCATTGTTGCCCCAGAAACCAAGTGGATGTTGCTGTTGCGCGATATTTTGGATGCTCCAGCAAAGACGGTAGCTGAATGGCATTTGCTCGATAGTTATCGCGCCGTCGAGCAGTTTTACCATCGCGTTTTGGTGGTGGGTCCGCCGGAAGTATTTGATACCTGCGCCGAGTACCAATTTTCCCCAGAGATGCTCTCAAAGTCGCTCTTTTGCGGTTACATCCGCCGTCAACAGGCGATTAAGCGCAGCGAACTGTTGCGGCAAGAATTGAAGTTAGCTCCAGGCGAGCGGTGCGTACTCGTCACCGCAGGTGGTGGTGAGGATGGGTATCCCCTGATTCACGCTTATTTAGAGGGTTTGGCAACGCTACCAGGGGATTATCTACTCAAAAGTTTGGTAGTTTGCGGGCCAGAAATGTCCACAACGGAGCGAGAGCAGTTGTTTCAGATGGCCAGACAGCATCCACAAGTCATCATCAGTGAGTTTACCGACGATTTGATGAGTTATGTCGAAATCGCTGATACGGTGGTGGCGATGGGGGGCTACAACACTTTCTGTGAGATATTATCCGCTCAAAAGCCATCGATTATCGTACCGCGCGTAAGACCGACTGAAGAACAAGTCATTCGCACTCGCAAAATGGCTCAAATGGGATTGCTCGAAATGATTCACCCTGATGAATTAACTCCAGCAGTTTTAATCGAAAGAATAGTACATCAACTAGCTAATTCTAGTTACTACACCAACAATATTCAGAAAGTAGACTTGGATGCGTTGCCTCGAATCACAGAGAGTATTGTCACCGCAACTTCCAGCAAACCAGTCAGAGGAGAATTGAGACAATTTCCAGGACAGCGGATCGAATGTCTGTTGGCTTAAAGTTAATTCTCTTCAAGATATCTAGAAAAGTTGTGAAACTATGAAAAAAATTCTGTTTTATTGCCAAAACTTATTAGGGATGGGGCATTTAGTCCGAACGACTGAATTGATGCGAGAATTCGTCAAAATCTTTGAAATTTGTCTAATTGAGGGTGGACAAAAGGTTGATGGATTTGCAATGCTCCCAGAAGTGGAAGTCGTTCAATTACCGACGATTCAAGTTGAGGTATTTGATTCGCTCCAAGTTGGTAAGCAGCTTCAGGTCGTGGGTAGCACCATGAGCTTGGAGGAGGTGAAGGAATTTAGGCAGCAGAAACTCATCGAGGTATTCGATCGATTCCAACCCGATGTGCTGATTACGGAAGGCTATCCCTTTAGTAAAAATAAGGCATTAGCTTTTGAAATGATTCCCTTGCTAGAGCATGTCAGAAAGTCCAATCGAACGACTCAGGTAATTTGCAGTTTGCGCGATATTATCATGGTCAAAGAATTTGCCGATCGAGATACCGAGGAAAAGAGACGTTGTGAATTTGTCAACCATTATTATGACGCAATTTTACTTCATTCTGACCCAGCAATTCATCGCCTAGAAGATAATATTTCTAACGCTAAATATCTAACTTGCCCTGTTTATTATACTGGATATGTCGTGCAATCCGAACCCGATCGAGTCGAATTCGATGCCGCAGATTTAGCACTGCTTAACGATCCAACTCCCAAGATAGTTGTCAGTGTCGGCGGTGGTAAACTTGGACACGATTTATTAGAGAGTATCATTCAATCTGCCCCATTAATTGAGCAAAAAATTAATCATCGAATTGTGATTTTTGCTGGGCCATTAATGGATGAAGCTAAATACCAAGAGTTGAAGCAATTAGCTCAAGGGAAGACTAATGTTAGTTTATGTCGATTCACACCTAGTTTGATTGCGTATCTAAATCTAGCAAATCTATCGATTAGTCTAGGTGGTTATAATACCACGATGAATATCTTGAAAACTGGTGTTCGATCGATGATCTATCCCTCTGATAAAGATCGAGAGCAGGCGATTAGGGCAGAGAAGCTGGAGCAGTTGGGTTTGCTCAAGATTCTAGATAAGTCTGAACTAGAGCCGGAAGTATTGGCGAGATCGATCGTCGATTATTTAGTTGAAGAATCGACATTAAGTCTAGAAGATTCTCTTCAGCTCGATGGAGCACAACAGGCATCGATAATTCTCCAGAAGTTACTCGAATTTAATGCAAAGTTAGTTAATTTGAAGGATATTGGCTCCGTCTTAGTACCGCCTACGATTGAAATCGTGGCTAGTGGCGCAAAGTCTGCCTACGCAGACTAATAATAATTCAGTCCGCGAAGGCGGACTTTGTATCATGAGCAGCGGTTTCAACCGCTGAGATTAATAGCTAGGAGCTAATTCATGAAAAAGATTCTATTTTACTGTCAATATCATTTGGGGATGGGTCATCTTGTCCGTAGTGTCCAAATATTGCGGAGTCTGGCGACAGAGTTTGAGATTTGTTTTATCAAAGGCGGTACGGAAGTTGAAGGTTTAGATCTACCTCCAAATATTCA
>JANNBD010000447.1:0-17044 GCA_031385105.1 Chamaesiphon sp. OTE_78_metabat_374 | reverse complement strand
AATTGGGGTAGATATTATTCGCGATGGCAAGATCGATCCTCAGCTAACTAAAGCTTATCAACAACATTCAAATCTCATCGGTTTGGCTAAAGTATTGCCACCAGATCCGCTCAAACCACCTTCAGGATTGACAGCAGATCGAATCGGGTTTGGGGACTATGAACCGGATCTAGATGGTGCAGTTCGTCGCGCTACATTAGCGATTTTCGATGACAATCGAAGATCGCCAACCCAACACACCTACTCATTTGCCTTTCAAGTTGCGCGGATCTATCTGCAACAGCAGCAGCAAAAAATTCAGATCGCTAGTTCACAATTGAATTTAGGATCCCACGTAATTTATCCACTCTCAGTTATGGATAATTCCGATCGATCTAAATACTTTGATGTCCTTGTTAACTACCGTTATGTTTATCCCACGTTCTTGCAACTTAAATTAGTAGATGTATTAGAGGGTAAGGTTCCTAATCTCCAAAATCGGATCGTGCTAATTGGCTATACAGCGACAACAAAGCAAGATTTTGTCAATACGCGGGTTGTGCCCAATCCTGACATAAATGGCAACATCTACGGTGTTGAATATCATGGACACATTATCAGTCAACTAATTGCAACAACATTAGATCGCAGGAATTTTATTCAAATCTTGCCATTCTGGGGCGACTACTTATGGATGTCGATCTGGATTGCTAGCTTTTGGCTAGTGTTGAGATTAATCAAATCAAAAACAACTTTTCGACAGCTATTACTAATTAATACTGCTTACTTTAGTGGTATTTTATTGAGCATATATCTTTTGTTTGTAGCTGGATGGTGGTTGTCGATTAGCTTTACTTTTTCAACTATTTTAATAATCTATGTTCCAATTTTAATATCCTTCGATCGACGCGAACGCTCATTGATAGCAATCTCTGAACAACGTCATCAGGCAATCTCAGAAACATTTAATGCTATTCATAATGGCCCACTACAAGAACTCAGTCTATTATTGCAAGCAGTAAAATCACGATCAATTAGTCTGCCAGAGATCGATCACAGCTTAGGGAAACTCAATCAACAGATTCGACAAATTGGTGAGTCCTTACGATCGAGTTCTGTCGAGGAGATTGAATCAATATTAGTGCTGGGTGATGGATCGCAGATCGATCTAACCATGCCTATAAATGAGATTTTCTATGCGGTTGTCGATCGAATTGCCTATAGTCACAGCTATCCAAATCTAACTAATTTGAAGACAAGAATAATTAACTTTGAAGAAGTGCCGAATGAAAGCAAATTAGGGATCGATCGCAAGCGGCAATTGTGTCAGTTCCTAGAAGAAGCGATTGGCAATGTTGGCAAGTATGCAGAAGGTGCAACGAGATTACAACTAATTGGTAAGGTAGAAGGAGATTTGTACCGATTGAGTATTGAAGATAATGGACGGGGACAGATATCTAGTCGGGTGGGTGAAGGGACGAAGGAAGCACAACGGTTAGCAGCTAGTTTGAATGGGATGTTTATTCGATCGGACAATTCATCAGGTAATGGGGTGATTTGTTCGATCGAATGGGATTTCAAGAGCAGATTATAGCCCGATCTAAAAAAGCAGCATTTTAAATGTGCTGCTTTTTTATACCTGTTTTTTAACTCGTGTTTTCTAGAATCGATAAGCAGCACGAATGCCAAAATCTAATGAGCTGCCGCCAGCAGATCTAGAGAAATCACTAATGTTGCCATCAATAATTCCGAATGTACCAGAAGTATTTACGCTACGAGATAAGTTGTAAGTGATATTAGCTCCGATCGTTAAATCATTGGAAATTGCATAATCAGTACCAAAAACTAAGCCAATTTTGGTTTCACTAACATTTAAACTAGAGCCAGCTAGATCGACACCATTAATAGTTGCTGTGCCAGATGCCGAAGTAAAAGAAACTTTTGGACCGACATAGGCTGTAGATTTACCTTCTGGATCGAGCTGAAAATCATAGGTTGCAGCCAAGCCAAATGAAGTGCCGTTGCTGAGTCTACTACCAATTGTGCCCGCAGGTATAAGTACGCCTGCTGGAATGATCGCATTACCTGGAACTCTAGTACCTGCTGGTAAGACTGTGCCCGCCGGAATTGTGGTTCCCGATGGAATTACAGTACCAGCCGGAATGATCGTGCCAGCCGGAATGACCGTGCCAGCCGGAATTGTGGTGCCGCCGAGAACAACAGTTGTTGGCGTTGTAAAGCTGGTAGGTATGGTTAGCGGCACAACCAGAGTGATTGGACCACGAAATGCTGGCAAAACAAATGACGTGGGAGCAGTAAAGGGACTGGGACTCACAAAGTTGGCAGGAGATACATATGTGATATTCTCTACAGCCGTACCACTCCCGCCGAAGAAAATTTCTGGGCGAATTGAGAATTTGTCAGATACGCCGATTTTCCCTTGAATACCAAAGCTGGTGCTACCACCAATCCCGATTGCCAATCCAGCATCGTTTCTTTTTTCTTGGGCTGAAGTGACAGTAGCGATCGATAGAATAGAGGCTAGTACTCCAACAGATAAAGCGATTCGACTAGTTGAAAGTTGAGCAGATAAGGTTGATTTCATTTTATTAGTGGTAATTAAATTTGCTAGATTGATGTTTGCCAAGCCCAATTTCAAGTGACTTTAAGCTGTTCTGAAGTTCGTATTGACAATCAGATCGTTGAAATCTTTGTCGCCGCCACCAAACTGATCTTCGACAGCAAATGTATTGGGACCAGTGAGCTTGAAATGGTCTAGCTTGTCAGGATTGGCACCAATATAGTTGAAGTAGGCATGGATCGCCGAGCCATCACCACCATTGGTAGGGTTCTTGGTCACAAAATCAGCTAACGAACCTTGGGCAACGACTACAGGGGCGTAGATGCCGCCACCAGGTACATCCAGACCAGACTTGCTATCGATTTTACCTGCTTGGATTACAGCACTCCGAATCGCTTCAGCGGCGTATCTGGCATCGCCAGGTTTGAGAATGGTGCCATCGGTGAGTTGGATCGCTCCAGTCAGCGCATCTGTCACCTGATAGAAGCCAATATTGTTGGTATAGGCTGCGTCGCCTTTGGTGGTGAAATCGGCTTTTAGGGCTGTGCCAGCGTAGTCAGTCAAATCGATAATTCGTCCTTCAGCTAGTCCTTGAGACTTGGTACCGATTGCTCCAGCCGCAGTCGTAGGGAAAAGATTAGGTGTGGGTGGGGTTGATGTGGTTGGATTTGATGCAGTTGGATTTGAGATTGCGGGATTAGTTACATTTGCGCCGACGATCGTTGTCGAACCGCTAATTGTCTTGATACCTGAAATCACTTGACCGATTGTACCCGCGCCAGTAGTTGGATTAATTGCGATCTTTGTACCCGTGCCGTCAGACTTATTACTAATTCCAGTCAGTTGACCATTTTCAAACGCGAGAGCTGTTAAACCTGTAGATCCGATCGAACCAATCTTACTCGCTCCAGCGGGATCAGAAATCGGAATTTGCCAGAGAGCATCATTACCAGGAGTATCTTTCGCTGTAACTAGAAACCGACTATTCGCAGCATCATAGACAAAATCATCTCCATTGATTACAAATCCAGTTGGTAGATCACCGACTAGAGTAGCCGTATAGTTCGCAGTGATATCAATAGCTGGGGTTGTCGTATCGATCGTGTAGATTTTACCGCCAGTAGTTGTCCTGACGAGTGCATAAAGTTGCTCGTTAGCATATTCGATCGCACTGATCGGACCGACCGTTCCCTTGATCCCAAATTGACCGACAGGACCTTGAATCGTACTAAGCGCAAGGATTCCATTTGCAGGGACAATTTGTTTGCCGGACTCTTTACGGGGATCTATCCGCAGTAAAGTATTGCTATTGATTCCATAAAACTGACCTTGAGGTGATAGTGCAACATCTGTTATGCCATTACCACTTGCCAAGGAAAAAAACTTACCATCAGCACCGACTGTTCCTACGTAAACATTGTCATAACCGCTTCTGACTTGAGGTTTATCAGTACTAACGATCGAGGTTGCTTTACCACCATTTGCAGTTGATAAGGTATAGTTGCCGAGATCGTTACCCTTAAAAGTGCCGGAAAGACCGTTACCGCCACCATTGACTTCAACTTGATATTTAACGCCAGGAACTGTAGTTGCATTAAGAGAAAGCTTACCAGTGCCAAAATCAGTTAATTGGTAATTAACAATCTCGTTTGTGGTGGCGTTTCTGAGTATCACCTCAAAAGATTTGCCAGTATCGCGAGTGACGGTAATATTTACCTGTCTATAATCATCTACACCTGTAAAATCGTATCGATCGAAAGAATAACCGCTACCGCTATATTTACTATCATCACTGGTTAGCGATCCGTTAATAGTTTGACCTAATCCGATACTTGCCATAGTTAATACCTGAGATATTGTTTAGTTAGCGAATTAATTAAATTTGGGAATAAAAATAAATTAGTCTGTAAATTTAGTTTGTACTGTTGAGAGCTAGTATAGAAAATAACTTTGGGTGAAGTCACGACGGGTTTCTGCACAGCTACACGTACTTAACTCCGTCACAAACTACCAAAAACGATCGAGCCGCACGGAGAAAAGTACGTAAGTTATTCAAATTCAACCACCAGAACATCGAAAAAACACTCGACCTAATCGGAGCGAAGTTATCAGCGCATTTCAAAAGATCGATCTAATAGTTCTAGCCTTAATCCTGACCTATTAGAGCGGAATTGAGAGCTAAAATAAGAGTATCCCCGCTAGCGACCAACTAACGGGGATACCAGCGGCTAGTTTGAAAAGCTGCTGCACCCAGGGTTTCCCCCAGACTGCACTTTTCACTTAGAACCGCATATCAACAAGATTACTCATCTAATATTATGACTCAATCATCAGAACCAAATGAAAATCGTCGGATCGACCGTCAACTACGAACCATTTCCCGTCGGGTTAACCGCTTGGAAGATACTCAGGTGACTTGGGGTGAACTTAATGTCGAATTCGTTGGTCGAAGACCTGCCTTCGGCAATCGCTTGTATGACGAAGTAGATGAACTCAAAGCAGAGGTAAAACAGCAATTTGCAGAGGTAAACACAAAACTAGACATCATCATCCGCCTATCTTGACATATTCTCAATCTGGTAGTTGTCTCAAAGGCAAAATCCAACGACCGATGGTACAATCTTGGTGCCTGTAGAAAAATTACAACTATGACAACTGCCACAGTTATATTGCCTGCGATCTTTCTGGGCGTTTTAGCTCCCGTGAGTATTGCCAGTGCCCAAACTTATCAACCTTCCAATCGGGTGCCGATCGCGGATAATACGCTTGGTACTCAGGTTACGGGCAGTAATAATAACTTTGCGATTACAGGTGGCGTAAATCGCGGTCAGAATTTATTTCATAGTTTTCAAGATTTTTCGGTGCCGACAGGTGGCGCGGCGACATTTATTAATCCAGTTGGCAATCAGTCGATTATTACCCGCGTTACAGGTAATTTGGGTTCAGATATTAATGGCATTGTCAATACTAATGGTGCAAATTTCTTCCTGATCAATCCGAATGGAGTTGTGTTTGGATCGAATGCTCAATTGAATGTGGGGCGCGTATTTGCGGCGAGTACGGCAATTGGAATCGATCTAGTTGATGGTGCAGGTAGGGCGATCGTATTTGGGACTAATTCTAGTGGTGACGCGCCGTTACTTGCTGTCAATCCAAATGTTTTATTCAACGTTGCTCAGTTTAATCTCGGTGGTGGAACTGGTGAGATTAGGAATTTTGGGACGCTGAAACCGAGCAATCCCAGTCAATATATAGGGCTGATTGGCGGGAACATCAATATTAATGGTGGAAAGATCGATGCTCCAGGGGGGAAAGTCGAACTAGGTGGATTGGCAGCACCAGGACAGGTGGGATTCAGCGCAGTCGGCGATATTCCGCGCTTGAGCTTTCCGGCGGGTGTTACTCGATTCTCCCTTGGAGAGGCTCCGCCAACGAATGTAGCTCTCACCAATAAATCGACTGTCAATATTGCTGGAGCTGGAGCTGGCGATGTCGTTATCAATGCCCGCAATATCAATCTATCTGGAGATAGCGTAATTCGAGCGGGAATCGAACAGGGACAAGGCACACCAACTAGTGTCGCTGGAACGGTTCGGCTCAATGCTACGGGTGGAATTGCGATCGATACCAATAGTGCTGTAGTTAACAATGTCCGTGTCAATGGTCAGGGACAAGGTGGTGATATTATCATTGCCGCTGATACCCTGGCGATCCGCGATGAGGGTTCGGCAATTCAAGCGGGTACTTACGGGCGGGGCAATACTGGCGATATTCGGGTTAAAACTGCGGGAAATATCGATTTCAGTGGTGCAAATGCGGGAATTAATACCCTTGTAGCTAGGACTGGTGTGGGTAATGGCGGCAATGTATCGATCGAGACTGGCGCGCTCTCGATGAAAAATGGTGCGAAACTCGCCGCTGTCACTAGTGGGCAGGGCAACGCTGGCAATATCGCTGTCAATGCTCGAAATGCAGTTGCTCTGGTAGGTGCTGATATTGCCAGCACGATGGAAGAAGGTATCGGTACTGGAGGTAATATCGGGATTAAGGCGGATTCGATCTCATTACGCCAAGGTGCAACAATAGCAGCTTCAACTTTCGCGATTGGCAATGCTGGCAATATAGCTCTAACTGCCAAAAATGCCATTTCGCTGGCAGATCCCAATACGACGATTTTCAGTGCGGGGGAACGTGGAAGTATCGGGAATGGCGGTAAGATCTTGATCGATGCCAAGTCTGTATCCTTAGCAAATGGGGCGCAACTAAACGCGGCAAATAGCGGCACGGGAAATGCTGGAAGTATAGATATAGCTGCAACAGAGAATGTTTCTCTATCAGGTGCAAATACGATCGTGTTCAGCACCATCGAAGCGGGTGGAGTGGGCAATGGCGGTAAAATCTCGATCGATGCTGGTGATGTTGCGTTGAGTGATGGGGCGCAATTGAGATCCTTGTCGCGAGGTAAGGGCGATGCTGGGGATGTGAGCATCACCGCACGTCAGGCTGTGAGACTTACGGGGGAACGAACGGCAATTTTTAACACGATCGAACCGAGTGGAGCGGGCAAAGGCGGTAATATTACCGTCAATGCTGGTTCTGTGTCGTTGAGCAATGGTTCGTTGCTGGCAGCTTCAAATAATGGCACAGGCAACGCGGGCAATGTCAAGATCAAAGCGACTGGAGCTGTTGATATCATTGGTATCAAGAGTCCGAACCTAGTCGGTGGAATTTCTAGCTTAGTTGGTAACAAGGCAGTGGGCAATGGGGGTAATATTACGATCGATGCGCGGGCTTTCAGATTACAAGATAGTGCTGCTCTGATCGCGGGTAACATTGGACAGGGGGATGCAGGGGGAATCAAAATTTCTACTACTGATTCTGTCCTGTTGTCTGGTACGGGTGGTTTATTCGTCACGACGGCTAGCACTAGAGGTACTGGCGGTGATGTCGCGATTGCCGCACCACGGATCGCATTAGATAATGGCAGCAGAATTAATGCTGGTTCGCGATCTGGCAATGGTGGTAATATTCAGATCGGCAGTAATACTCCCAGCACCAATTTACTCCTACTCCGAAACGGTGCCCAAATTGCCACTGATGCGACTGGTACGGCGCAACAAGGTGGTAATGGCGGCAACATCAATATCAACTCGCAATTTATTGTCGCTGTTCCCACTGAAAACAGCGATATTACTGCCAATGCTGTCAAAGGGAGTGGTGGCAACGTGAATATCAGTGCTCAAGGTTTATTTGGTACCCAACTCCGTCTCCGCCAAACCAGCAATAGCGACATCACCGCCAGTTCTGATTTGGGGCGAAGTGGCAATGTGGCGATTAATACCCCAGGCATCGATCCAGGTAAAGATCTGGGCGAATTGCCAACTGTACCGACTGACGCAACCAAGCAAATTTCCCAGACTTGTAATACCGATCGAGTGGATAATAAATTTTATGTAACTGGGAGCGGCGGACATCCGCCAACTACTGATGATCTGCTAACTAACGATGTAGTTTGGCTCGATCCTCGTGTGGCGAAAGCTTCGGCTGTGGTAGGGACTCGATCGATCCAAAAATCACTACAGCCAACTGTTGGTTGGGTGTTTGATGGTAGGGGTAAGGTGACATTGATGGCAAGTAAAGAAGGAGATATGAGGACTACTAATGTTATTTGTCCGAATCGATAATTAGGATAATCCAGATATTCATTAGATGAGAGTTACCTGAAATCTATTTGGTGAGCAGTGCCTAGTAACCCGCACTTGAGTCGTGGGCGAGTAATAAACACGGCAAATATCCCTAACCCGAATTAACGTCAACATATTAACTCGATCGTGTTTCAATCCCTGAGATCTCACCTATTTCCCAGTATCTATCTAATCGCGATCGCCGCGATCGACTTCGCACCATCCCCAGCTATCGCCCAAGCTCTACCGCGTCCCGAATTCCAACGCCCTACACCTCTAGTCCCAGCTCCACTGCCGATCTTACCGCCACCAGCGGAGCTAATTCCTATCCCCACAAACCCTCAGCCATCCTCACCGCCGACTGATTTCTCGACTCAGATTGTTGTCAAAAAGTTTGAGATCTCCGGCGGTACGGTGTTTACTGCGGCTGAACTCGATCAAATTACTGCTCGATTTACGAATAGATCGATCGGGTTTGCCGAATTGCTCCAAGTCGCTAATGACATTACTCAGCTCTATGTCAGCAAGGGTTATGTCAGTTCCGGTGCATTTATTCCTGGCGATCAAACCTTTGATGTACGCGGTGGCGTGGTAAAAGTTCAAATTAATGAAGGGAGGATCGCAGATATTGTCGTGACTGGCACCCAACGATTGAGTCCTGACTATATCAAGAGTCGAATCGCCCTCGGTGCCAATCAACCCCTGAAGATCGATCGATTGCTGGCTAGTCTGCGCCTACTGCAACTAGATCCCCTGATTAAGAGTATTTCCACCGAACTAGCTGCTGGTACCTCACCTAGTACAAGTATCCTTCAGCTCAAAGTCACGGAACATCCCACTTGGAGGGCAAGCCTTAATCTGGCAAATAATCGCACCCCCAGTGTCGGTGAAATCCAGCCCCAACTGTCGATCGAGCAGCGCAATCTCACAGGAATCGGTGATGGGCTGAGTATTTCCTATGGCAAAAGTGCCGCCAGTAATACAGGTGAATTGAGCTACACCCTGCCGCTGAATCCCCGCAATGGTACGCTCAAATTTCAATCCAGCTTGTCAAATAGCCGCGTAATCGAGTCACCATTCGACAGTTTGGATATCAATGGCACGGCTCAGGATCTCTCCCTCAGCTATCGCCAACCCTTACTCCAGACTCCCGCTGAAGAGTTTGCGCTGGGAGTCACTCTAGCCCAGCGAGAAACTAACACAGGATACCTGTTTAGTGTAATTGGTAGTAGAGTCGGTTATCCCGCTCCAGGTGCAGATGAGAGCGGAAATACGCGGATTACCGCAGCTCGCTTTTTTCAAGATTATACAGTGAGAGATACCCAGCAGGTATTTGCGGCTCGATCGCAACTAAGTGTCGGCATCAATGCCCTTGGTGCCAGGATTACGCCTTCATCGCCTGACGGTAAATTTGTCACTTGGCGCGGACAAGCTCAATATATCCGCGCTCTGGCACCCAACAGCATCTTATTACTAAAAGTTGAAGGTCAACTAGCAGATCGATCGCTAGTAGCGTTAGAACAGATTGGTTTCGGTGGACAAGACACCGTGCGCGGTTATCGTCAAGATTTGCTACTCGCTGATAATGGCATCTTCGCCAGTGCGGAAGTAAGATTTCCGATTTTCACAGATTCAGACAACCAACAACTAGTGCAAGTTGTCCCCTTTCTAGATCTGGCGACAGCTTGGAATCATCCCCCAAATCCCAGTTTTGCACCCAGTTCGATCGCCGCTACCGGAATTGGACTACGCTATCAGACTGGGGATAATTTCTCGATTAAACTTGATTATGGTATTCCATTAACGACGAGCGAGCGATCTAGACGTACCGCCCAAGAACAGGGATTTCATTTCTCGGTGGGCTACAGTAGATCGTTCTAACCAAACTTATTTATCACTTAATTATGAATCGCACCAACATCTATTTAATAACCATGATTTTCGGTGCATTCAATATTTTACCTGTTCAGGCGATCAATCCAGACACAAATATCAATTATCAAAATACTATCAATTCTACTAATAAATCACTACTTGACTCAGCCCAAAACTTAAACCAAAAAGGAGCAGAATATCTAGCCACAGGTCAAGCAAAACTAGCCTTTGCAAGTTGGCAACGAGCACACAAAATTTATCTGGGACTAAAAGATCAAGAGGGAATAATTGGGACTGAAATCAATCAAGCTCAAGCGTTACAGTCGTTAGGATTTTACCGTCAGGCTTTGTCAATCTTGCGATCAACCAAAACCCAGCTCCAAGCACGATCAACCTCAGCTCTCAAAGTACGTGGATTACTGAGTTTAGGCAACACACTTAAATCACTACGGGTGCTCAATATACCAGCGAATAAGTCTAGACTAGACATCGATTTTGGTGCAAAAGAGATTCTAACCGAAGCATTAGGGCTAGCGATCGCTCTTCAAGATACAGAACTAGCCAGTCAGATTGAGTTAAGTCTAGCTAATACACTAGAATTAATTGGCGATCCAGATACCAAGCAAGCAGCAATTCAAATCTATCAAGCAGTTGCAACCAAGAGTAATTCACCTTTGCTAAAGATTCAGGCTCAGATTAATAGCTATCGATTGAATCCTCAGCGAGATCTAAATTCTTTAGAATTTTTGACGAATATTAGAAAAGAGTTAGATTTAATTACGCCGAGCAGGAGTACTATTTATACTTATATTACTTTAGCTAAAACAATTCAAAAAAGTCAGATAGGCGAGACAATAAATCGAGACTTATCACTCCAAATTAGTGCGCTATTGACTACCGCAACTACTCAAGCTAGAACGATCAAAGATCCCAGAGGTGAAGCTCAAGCGATCGGGACTTTGGGCAATCTCTATCAACTTGTCGGACAAGATCGAGATGCCCAAAAACTAACAGAACAAGCTGTAGTTATTGCTGAAAGTTTACCAGCTCCAGATCTTGCTTATCGTTTTCAGTGGCAGCTTGGTAAAATCCTGACTATTACTAAGCCCCAAAATCCTCAGTCTGCAATTATCGCTTATCAACAAGCAGTCAGGCATCTCAAAACTCTTCGCAATGATCTAAATGCTAGCGATGCCGATCTGCAATTTTCTTTTCGAGATAGTGTCGAGCCAGTTTATCGTGAATTGGTGGATTTATTACTTAGAAATGATGACAAAATTCTGGCAAGTAATCTTACAGCGGCTCGTGATTTAATTGAATCACTGCAAGTAGCTGAATTAGAAAACTATCTCCGCCAAGGTTGCTTAGATACCTATACAGTTGAGCTAGCTAAAATCGATCGATCGGCTATAGTTATATATCCAATTATCTTACGCGATCGAATTGCCATCATCGCAGCAGTTCCCAATCAGCCACTTCGCTACTATAGTCGATCGATCTCTGAAGTTAAGCTTAAAAACATCGTTATTGGATTACGAGAACAATTAGATAACTCAGAATTTAATGCTACCCAAGAGCGATCATTTCAACAACAATCTCAGCAAATTTATAATTTGCTGATTGAGCCTTTAGAGAAAGATTTAGCAAAATCAAATTCTAAAACTTTAGTATTTGTTCTAGATGGAGTCCTCAGAAATATCCCGATGTCGATGTTATATGATGGCAAGAAATATCTAGTCGAAAGTTATAATCTCGCCCTCACGCCAGGATTGCAACTTGTACCGCCACAAAGTGGCAATAATCGACAACAATATCAGGCTTTACTCGGTGGAATTAGTGAAGAGAGACAAGGATTCAAATCACTTACTGGCGTGAAACAAGAACTAGCGATGATCGGCAACTTGATGCCCAGTCAGCAGCTAATTAACGCTGAATTTAATCAAAGTCAATTTTCGACTAAATTAGTTACAGATCGATCGTCGATCGTCCATTTAGCTACACACGGTGAATTCAGTTCCGATCCCACCAAAACATTTATTCTCACCTGGGATAATCGCCTCGATCTCGATCGATTAAATAACCTCCTTCAAAATCGCAATCTGCAATCTAACCAAGGAATTGACTTACTTGTATTGAGTGCTTGTGAGACAGCTAATGGTGATAACCGCGCTACTCTGGGTTTAGCTGGAGTTGCAATTAAGGCACGCACTAAAAGCACGATCGCTTCGTTGTGGAAAGTAAACGATAAGGCAACTCAACTATTGATGGCGAATTTTTATCAAAATTTAGTTACTAAAAAACTCGGTAAAGCCGAGTCTCTAAAATTAGCTCAACAGTCACTACTTCAGCACTCCCAATATCGCGCACCTTACTACTGGGCAGCATTTGTATTGGTAGGTAATTGGCAGTAAAGATGATTATTCCAATCGATATGAAGCTCTACGATCTGACAGGCGATGATTAATATACCTGACTATTTCTAACCATCAGGCAATCAAATTCAACTACCCGTAGTGCTAATTTCTCTGTACTGACGGGATACATACCCGCAACGCCAAATCCAGCTTGCTCGAAGAAGGAGATACTTGCGGTTAGATGAGGCATTCCTTGATAAATAGGGACAATAGACATTTCTGATTGCAGTGCTAAGATCTTTTCTTCCATTTCACCCAGTCCCATAAATACCTCTAGATCGTACCCCTGAGTATCCATTTTTAAATATATTCTGGCTCGATCTATATTTTCAATAACTTCAGGTATTACCTCTGCTAATCTTCGGACATTCACCGTTTCTTCCTGCTTGCCAACTGATTCATCCCCCAACTCTCGCTCTCACCATTCATTAGATTTTTGAAGTGTACTAAAATCAGTATCACCAGCTTTGTTGAGCGTCTGCTGGCTATTCTTCTGACCTAAAGCGAGATTATAAACATCCCAATCTCGATCGGTTGATGCGACTTTTTTTAATTTTTCAAACACACTAGCTATTGGCTCAAACGAAATAATTTTCCCCTGATAGCCCATCCGCCGTAGCTCTGATGCGAACTGTCCCTCATTGGCACCAACATCGATGACGACATTTATTTGATATCTGTCTAACAAAGTTTTGATTCTGAGTTGACACAATCGATCGTAAATCTTCCGATTGCTCTCTACTTCATTAGCCATTTCCTGCCTTAAAATGACAGTTGATGGCCAAAAATATTCGACGCTGACATTTTCTTTCAAGAAAGCAAAGCTACCATTACTTAAGCCTTCAAGCTGATAGCCACTAATATTCTTGACAATATTTTTTAAAAGCTGCTTAAATTTGTTCATGATAAACTTTGATTATTGACAGCACTACATAACAAGTGCAACGCAAGTATCGAATTATACTCAAAGTAATGATACTCTAATTTCTGTTGATGCCAAATTAATTACTTTAATTTTGACTTACCGTAACCCCACACCCACCGTCGATATCATTATCGAACTGATCGACAAACCCCACCGCCCAATCGTTTTGATCGAACGTCTGAACCCACCTCATGGCTGGGCATTACCTGGCGGATTTGTAGATTATGGCGAGTCATTAGAGACAGCCGCAATCAGGGAAGCTCAGGAAGAAATCGGGCTAGATGTGCAGTTACTCGAACAATTTCATGTTTACTCTGCACCCGATCGAGACCCCAGACAGCATACGATTAGTATTGTATTTATTGCTACGGCAATTGGTAATCCGATCGCCCAAGATGATGCCAAAAGCGTCAAGATCTTCGCCCCCTGGGAAATTCCCACCGAACTCTGCTTCGATCATGGACAAATTCTCAAAGACTATCTAAACTATCGAAATTATCATCGTCGCCCGAAATAGTGGATAGTGAATAGTGGATAGCGGATAGATCTGTAGGTTGGGTTGCGGATGCGCGCGTCTCCTGGCGGAGAGGCTATTGCCTACGGCAGGCTTCGCCAACGCCAACGTCGGGTTCCCCGACGGTTTGCGAAAAGTGCGGTCTTGGGGTTTCCCCAAGTGGAGCACCTTTTCAAGACAGCGGCGTTTTTATTCTCCTGGGGGAGAGGCTCCGCCAACGGGGGTTCCCCCCGAATAAAAAAAAGACAAGACAGCGCACCAAGCAGAAGAATGTTGGCGGAGCCTCTCCGTCAGGAGACAACCCAACACACTTCTCCAAGTCCCCAAGTCACCCCGTCCCCAAGTCCCCAAGTCCCCAATGCCTACCCAACTCAACAACCTCCTCAACTCCATCAACCTCCCCGCCGACTGGATTGGCTGCCGAAAAGTCCGGGAAGTGAGCGTTGCTCGATCGGCACGGGACGGAATGCCGCAAAATAACAGCAAGAGTATTAGTGAAGGTGTGATGATCGAAGTCCTCGTGGATGGACAGATTGGTTATGGCGCGACGAATATTATTACTCCGCATGGCGTTCAAACTGCGGCTACTGCTGCTTACAACCAAGCAATTGCTGCTAGTAAATATCGCAGCCACACCGTCACCACGACCCAGCGACCTAAGGTAGTTGGACAATATGTATCCCCCACCCTGCAACCATTTAACACCCTCAATCCTGGCGAAATTAGCGATCGACTCAACCAGATTTGTCATGCCCTCAAGGTTGGTGAAAAAATCGTCCAGACTACCGCAAGTCTATCTACCCGCGAACTCGAAACCTGGTTTGTGAGTAGTAATGGCTCGGATGTCCATCAGAAATTCCTGCTGATGACCACAGACTATGCCGCGACTGCCCAAGATGGAGCGATAATTCAACGTCGCTGCGATCGAGGTGGGCTAGCTAGATGCTACCAGGGTGGCATGGAACACTTTCTCACCGCCGATCTGTGGGAACGGGTGCAGCAAGTCGGTGAACAGGCACTAGAACTACTGACTGCGATCGAATGCCCATCCGAAACCACTACCCTAGTATTAGCACCCGATCAGCTATTATTGCAAATCCATGAAAGCATCGGACATCCGCTCGAATTAGACCGAATTTTAGGCGATGAACGCAACTATGCAGGGGGTAGCTTTGTCAAACCGACAGATTTTGGTAATCTTGCCTATGGGTCGCCCCTAATGAATATCATCTTCGATCCAACTGTGCCTGGAGAGACGGCTAGCTATAGTTTTGATGATATTGGAGCGACTGCCACCAGAGAATATCTAATCCGTGATGGCATCTTAGAGCGAGGAATCGGCAGCTTGGAGAGTCAAGATCGATCGGGAATACCAGGAGTCGCCTGTGCCAGAGCATGTAGCTGGAATCGTCCGCCGATCGATCGGATGGCAAATATCAATCTCGAACCTGGAGCTAGTAGCTTTGAGGAAATTATCGGTGGGATCGATCGCGGGATCTACATGGAGTCTAATAAATCTTGGTCGATCGATGATAGACGACACAAGTTTCAGTTTAGCTGCGAATACGCCAAACTGATCGAAGATGGCAAACTCACTAAAACGGTAGCAAACCCCAATTATCGCGGCATCACCCCCCAATTTTGGGGAAATCTAGCCGCCGTCGGTAATGCCAGCACTTGGGAAATGTACGGTTCACCGATCTGTGGTAAGGGTGAACCAAATCAGGCAGTCTGGGTCGGGCACGGCGCGCCAGTAGCAGCATTTACAGATATCGAAATTTTTAATTAGCGAATAATTATTCGGGACTGTAGATGGCTTTGTTTATACCATCAACTCAAACGAAGCGAAAAATTTAATTTGAACTCGCCCTACCCCACTAGGAGGATTGCACTACCCTAAAAACTGGAATCTCAAGTGAGCAACATCTAAAATATGAACAGGAGTATTTAGGGCAAGTTATGACGGATCGATTAATTCGGGCAACAGCAGCAGGTGGGGGAATTCGGGCAGTAGCAGCAATGACCACCGATCTGACTGAAACAGCCAGAGTGCGGCATCGACTTTCTCCGGTCGCTACAGATGCCTTAGGGCGGGCGATGACGGCGGGATTATTGCTGACATCAGGGATGAAGACCAAGTTTGCACGGGTGAATCTCCGCATGAAGGGAGATGGCCCAATGGGTGGGCTAATGGTCGATGCTGGAGTAGATGGCACTGTTCGAGGCTACGTCAATCATCCCCATACTGAAATGCCGCTCAATCCTGATGGTAGCTTGGATGTGGGCGGTGCGATCGGGCGCAAAGGTTTCGTTTATGTGTTTCGGGACTTGGGTTATGGTCGTCCTTATTCAAGTACCGTGGAATTAGTATCGGGGGAAGTTGGGGATGATGTCGCCAATTATCTATTTAGCTCTGAGCAAACGCCTTCAGCGTTAGTACTAGGCGTATTGATGGATAGTCAGAGCGTCCAGTCTGCTGGTGGCATCTTAATTCAAATCATGCCCAAGTCCGCCCAGGATGAATCACTGGTGACATTATTAGAATCCAGAGTTCTAGGGCTGCAAGGGTTTACACCTTTGCTGAAAGCAGGTAAGGATCTGCCAGATATTCTAGAGGAACTGCTAGGCGATTTGGGCTTAACTATTTTCCCTGACGAAAAGGAGCTGAAATTTGACTGCCCTTGTTCGGAACAACGGATGTTGGACGCACTCAAGCTATTGGGTAAAGCGGAGCTAGAGGACATGATCATCACGGATAAAGGTGCTGAAGCTACCTGTGAATTTTGCGGAGAGGTCTACCATGTCAATGAGGAAAAACTCGCTCGTCTAGTCGGCGAATTACAGCCTCAAAATTAGTAAAGTTAGATACCCGACTTCTTTAGAGGTCGGGTATCTAAAATCTAGCGGTGAGGCTGGGGATTGATGGGTTCTGGTAATGGATAGGTTGGGCCTGGTCCTGGATTTCTTGGGGGAATTTTTGGTGAGCCTGTTGGCTGTTGTACTCTCAATGCGCTTGCCGAGGGTACTTGTGGTATGTGTTTGCGACCACCGCCGTCATAACCTCCACATTTT
>JANNBD010000021.1:0-5695 GCA_031385105.1 Chamaesiphon sp. OTE_78_metabat_374 | reverse complement strand
TGTTTATTGGGAAATACGTCGTTCATTCTATGGTTAAGAATTCAAATCTTTCGGTATAACTTTAACCAACTGATTTTTGCCATCCCGTAAAATGCGGACTTGAATCTGTTTGCTCACCAGACTATTTTCCATCACATCTTGCAATTGAGTTGCATCGCGAATTGTCTCCCCATTAACTTCCATAATTGCATCACCACGGCGCATTCCGGCGATCGATGCCGCAGTATTTGGCAAGACTTTTACCACCAATACCCCATTAACTTCAGGAATCTGGAACAGTGCATTTGGATCGTTATTATTCTCAGCCGCGATTTCTGGTGTGAGTGTCACCATTTGGACACCAAGATAGGGGTGGGAAACTTTCTCGCCCCGTGCTAGTAGAGTCGAAATTGTCTTGGCTTTATTAATCGGAATCGCAAAGCCAATCCCCATCGCATCGGCACGGATGGCGGTATTGATGCCGATTACTTGTCCCTTGGCATTGAGCAGGGGGCCACCAGAATTGCCAGGATTGATTGCTGCATCAGTTTGGATAAAATCAAGGCGTTTGTCAGTCATGCCGACCGTTGCACTAGCCCGCTTGAGCGTACTCACAATGCCCAATGTGACCGTATTATCCAATCCAAATGGATTGCCAACTGCGATCGCCCAATCCCCAACTTTGATAATATCAGAGTCACCCATCTGCGCGATCGGTAGATTCTTAGCACCACTGACTTTTACCACCGCCAAATCGGTGACAGGATCGACACCCTGCACCTTGCCTTCTAGACTCCGCCCATCCTTGAGGATCACCGTTACTTTATCAGCTCGATCGACAACGTGAGCATTAGTCAGGATAATTCCATCTCGATCGATAATAAAACCCGAACCCTGTCCGCGTACCAGTTGGGGATGGGATAATCCGGTCATCGCCTCATCGCCAGTAAATGGATCCGTGCGCCCGATAATCGTGCGCTCAGTATCGATCCGCACAACTGCCGATCCGACCAACTCGACGGCTTTGCTGACAAAGCTAGTGCCACTGTTATCAGTGGCAACGGCGGCTACAGGCACTGCGGCAAATACAGGTGCAGAAAAGAAGGTCGCAATTGTCAAAAAGATCGCCGCGATCGAGTAACCTAATCTGGACAGTTTCATAGCTCAGTTAACGATTGGGTAATAAATCTCATTCTTTATATTGTGCCAATTTTTCGCTTAGTAATGGGATACGGGCAGGTTCGGTTCTCTGCAAAAAGCAAAAATGTTAGGATTGTGAATATACTCTTGCCAGAGGTGTTGGGATGACTGTTGCGACCCAGAAAATGACCCTAGAAGAATTCCTTGCCTATGATGATGGCACGGATAACTCATATGAATTGGAAAATGGAGAACTAATTAATATGCCTGCTGAGAGCGATGTCAACCAGAGGATTGCATCCTTTTTGTTTGCCTTTTTTCTCGGTTTAGGTATTCCTAGTTATCGACTGAGAATTGGTATAGAAGTAGCTGTTAGTGGGTCGAGAGTATCAGTAAGGATTCCAGATTTATTAGTATTGTCTGAGGAATTAGCAGCAGAAATGAATGGAGCGACTAGATCGATCGTTCTCATGGATATGCCACCACCATTACTTGCCGTGGAAGTTGTCAGCCCTAACCAAGAAAACAGAGATTATCGTTATAAGCGCACGGAATATGCAGCGCGGGGAATTGCTGAGTATTGGATTGTCGATCCAATTAAGCAAAAGGTGACGGTGCTGGAATGGGTAGAGGGTTTATATGAGGAGCAGGTTTTCACAGGTGATAGTCCAATCATCTCAACTGTATTAGGTGATTTGGAACTGACTGTCGATCGAGTTTTTCAGGGATATTAACTATGTCCGCAAAAGATATTTTCCATGACGTTGTAAAAGCAGCACTCCAGCGTGAACAATGGATAATTACACACGATCCACTGAGATTTAAGTTTGGCGATGTGAATTTTCAGATTGATTTAGGTGCTGAAAGATTAATAGCTGCCGAGCGAGGTGAAGAAAAGATCGCAGTTGAAATCAAAAGTTTTCTGAATCCGTCTGCAATCACTGATTTTTATGCTGCTTTGGGTCAGTTTCTCAGCTATCGCATAGCTTTGCTGGAACGAGAACCAAATCGAGTTCTGTATATGGCAGTGCCATTAGAAACATATCAAACTTTCTTCCAACTAGATTTCACCCAAAAGGCAATCGAGGCTTATCAAATTTTGTTAATTGTGTACGACCCAAATAATGAGGTACTTGTAAAATGGACAAATTAGAACAGTATCGAGAATCAGTAAAAGCTCTAATTACCCGCTATGCAAGTGAAGATAGTTCTAGTCAAGATGTTGATGTAGAGTTGGTTTTGGACGTTCAGCATGACCATTACCAGTGGATGAATGTGGGTTGGGAGGGTTTGAATCGAATTTATTGTTGCATCGTGCATTTGGATATTAAGGATGGGAAAGTATGGTTACAGCAAAATTTGACTGATAGAAATCCAGCAGAGGAGTTGGTAGATATGGGTGTGGCGAGAGAAGATATTGTCTTGGGTTTACATCCTCCATACAAGCGTCCTTATACTGATTATGGTGTTGCTTAAAAGCTAATTAACCGATCTGCATTTAGTAAATATTCCTATTTTTAGATCAGTAATCTTATTCAAGAGTTTTATCGTTCATCAGGATAAAAATAGTGTCGCAAAAATTAATTTAGATCGCTTAAAACTGAATAAACTTGACGCTGTTCAAATAAAGCTAAAAGATCGGTATTCAGCTTGCCTGTACTTGCTTCTTGATGGAGAATTGCCAGGGTGCGATCGAGTGGCAATTTCGGCTTGTAAGGTCGATCGCTGGCGGTAAGGGCATCATAGATATCGGCGATCGTCATAATCTGTGACTGGATTGGAATTTCCAGGGCAGTGAGTCGATTTGGATAGCCACTACCATCCAATTTCTCATGGTGGGCACCTGCAATCTGGGGTACATTTTGGAGCTGCTTTGTCCAGGGAATTTTGCACAAGAAATCATAGGTGTGGGTAACATGTGATTCAATTATTAATCGCTCTGATAGAGTGAGTGTACCTCTAGGAATCAAGAGCTGTTCAATTTCTTCAGTAGTTAGTAAGGGCTGAAAGTTACCATCTAAGTCTAGATAATTATATTTTGCTAACTGCTGAAGATCGGTGACGACAGTATCGAGTCTTTCAGCAAATTCTGGTGTAGAAATAACGTTTGGTTCATTGAGCTGGTTTAACAACTGCCAGTATGCTTGTAGTCTATCGAGTCTAGTTTGCAAATCTAGATCTAGCTGTTGTAAATGAATGCAGTGCGAACAATTATCACCTACTTGATGTTGAGATCCTAGCGGTGGATTTAATAAATAACTAAATTTTTGATGGGCAACTTCTAATTCCCAAGTGCGACGTAATAAGTTAAAACGGTGATTGAGATCGGTAAGTTGATGGTGATAGAGTTTCTTACCTTTTTGGATGATTTCAGCGGGAACACTAATCTTGCCAAAGTCATGGAGTAGTGCTGCATAGCGAATTTCTTGGAGTTGTCGATCGCTAAATCGGATTAATTGTAATGCTCCAGAGCCAACACTATTAACTTCTTCACTCAATCTCACGCTCAACTTAGCGACGCGCTCGGAATGTCCCGCTGTAGTTGGATCGCGACTTTCAATCACCTGAACAGATGCTGTCACAAATCCGGCAAATAGATCTTCAATACTCTCTAATAACTGGTTGCGCTCGATCGAAATTGCCGCTTGAGAAGCCAATGAACGGACGATTTGCTGTTCCCAGTCTGAATAAGGTTGGGTAATCGACAGGGCATTTTCAGGCGTAATCCGTAGATCGGCTCTGAGCTTGCGATCGATCAATTGCAATACCCCAATCGTCTCACCCTCGCGATTTTGCATCGGCAATACCAGCACCGATACAGTCCGATAAGCAGATATTCGATCGAAATGTCGATCGAACTTGTAGGGATAATTAGCCGGAATCGCATAGGCATCAGGGATATTTAGCATCTCCCCCGTAGTAGCCACATACCCCGCTAGACTCTCAGGATTGAGCGGGATCGTGGTTAGCTCAAAGTCAATATTGGGTAGAGAATCCGTCTGAGCCGCGCTAAAAATCAGTTTTGGTTCAGTCTGATGTCGATCGACTAAATACACGCTTCCAGCGTCGCTACAGGTGATCTCGCGACTTTTAGTCAAGATCAAATCGAGCAATTCTGTCAAATCCAGACAGTCAGATAGTGCCATCCCAATTTCCAGCAATTGCTCGATCGTGTGGCGTTCGGCGGCAATACTAGTTAGTGAGCCTGAAAATGTCTGCATAGAGTAAGCGAGTCTACTATCTGCGTCCATATAGCTGCTAAATTATTATGTTTTGAGTATCTCTTGCTACTCGTTGGCGGTAGGGTCACGTTTGCCCTGCAATAGCCTCTCCATTCCTGCGAAACGCTGTGCCAACGGAGAATTGTCACTTCAGAGCGCAGGTTAATTGGGGATAGATATTTTGATCCACTATTTATATCAAGCCCAAAATTACACCACAAATTACTATCATCGCTTAATATCGCCGCAGCGCACTCTACAATTCTGTTCCAAGCATCCATGCGAAGAGATCTGCCTTAACTACTCAGGCTTAGTTGGCGGATCTAGCTTCTAAAAAGTTCTGCAACCGTCGCCAATTCGCTCGCACTACTTTCCACCGAGCGATCGCGTGAAGAAGGATAAATGCTAGAAAGGTATAAGATAGCCAAAAATGTAAGTTGCGCCCCACCTCTGCCATTGCTTTGTCGGGTGGAAATAGATCTGGTAGCAACAAGCCAAAGAACTTGACGTTATTGGGACGAAATGAATTGGACAGTAGAAATCCGGCGATCGGTACCGCCCACATGAACAGGTAGAGTGCCAAGTGCAAACTGACATTTTTGATCCAGGCTGGGGTGAATTTGGGCAATCGCCGCGTATATTTCTGCCAACTGATCTTCAATAGTAAAAAAATTCGCCACGTCAGGAGTGCCATCGACAATACGCCCAAAGATTTATGGAAATCGAATAGTTCGCTCCGCAAGGGTGCGTCGCGATCGAGTTGGGACATAATCGTCCCGATAATAAATAGCGGTATATAAATCCCCGCCATCCACCAATGCACCGACATCAAGAGTTTAAAAGCAGAGTTAATGCGCGGTCTCACCACGGGTACATCGGTCATCGCAGCCGCCTCGATTCAATTCAAGTAATTTAGCTTGCTCAAGTCTAACAAATCGATCGAACCAGATGGGATTTACCCCTACTTGACGAACGATAACACCTGAGTATGTCAAGCTGTTGTCCAGTCACACACCGACTGCGGAGATCCGATCGGAATTAACCGAAATTTGCACCCAGATAGCGGAATTTTATCAAAAGGTGATGCCGCGAGTAATCATGATGATGACTCAAACCAAATCTGCCCTGCCGCCGCTGGTGCCGCCACCGCTCAGAGATAGTCAGTTATTTGCTGGATATCTCGATCGGGCGATCGCTCAAGGTCTGCTTAAACCCTGTGCTTAAAGCAGGGACTAGAAAGGAAGAAGTAGCCCAAGCTCAAGCCCAAGTTCAAGCGGCGCAGGGAGCATTGCAAACGATCGAGAATCAGATTCAGGAAACAACCGTTGGCTGATAATACAAAGTCCGCCTACGCG
>JANNBD010000485.1:0-9522 GCA_031385105.1 Chamaesiphon sp. OTE_78_metabat_374 | reverse complement strand
AAAAATTGACGATTTTCGTTTTCCCAGACAACTCGATATTAACCTCCGCGTTTCGAAACCGCCGCTAATGTTGCAAAGTCCGCCAACGCGGACTAATACTTCAGTCCGCGTTGGCGGACTTTGCAGCACTAGCCACGATTTTAATCGTAGGCATTCTAGAGGTAACAACCTGGGCTAGGTATCTGATTTGACACCATAAAACGAAGTCGGTAGTGAACAGAGATAAAATAATCCGTAACTCCTAATCTTTACCCCAGGTAGATAAAATCCGTGGCTGCACCAGAATCCCAGACTTTCCGCACTCCGCTTTACGATCGAGCAATTGCCCTCAATGCTAGAATGACTGCCTTTTCTGGCTGGGAAATGCCTGTCCAGTTTAGTGGAATTGTCCCCGAACATACAGCTATTCGCGATCGAGTGGGGATGTTTGATATCTCCCACATGGGTAAGTTTATCTTGCAGGGCGCAGCGGCAATCGATCAGCTCCAAAAGCTAGTCCCATCCGATCTCAGTCGGCTCCAACCAGGGCAAGCTCAATATACAGTGCTATTAAATCCCCAAGCGGGAATCGTCGATGACATCATCGTTTATCAAGAGGGTGATGGCAATCTGGTACTGATCGTCAATGCAGGTACCAAGGACAAGGACAAAGACTGGTTATTAGCTCATCTCGATCTAAGCCTCGTCAAGTTTCAAGATATCTCCGCCGAGCAAACATTAATCGCCGTTCAGGGGCCAGAAACAGTCAAACATCTCCAACCATCAGTCGATATCGACCTGACTCAACTCACGAATTTTGGTCATTCCAGAGCCGTTATTTTTAAAAACCCCGCATTTATCGCCCGCACAGGCTACACTGGCGAAGACGGATTTTAAAACATGGTTGCTCCAGAAATTGGAATAAAGCTATGGGATGCTCTCTTAGCTGCTGGCGTAACTCCCTGTGGCTTGGGGGCGCGGGACACCCTCCGATTGGAAGCGGCGATGTGTTTGTATGGTCAAGAGATTAGCGATACTACTACGCCCCTAGAAGCTGGGTTAGGCTGGATCGTCCACCTCGATACCAAGGGTGATTTTATCGGGCGCGATGTCCTAGAACGCCAAAAAGCTGAAGGAGTCAGCCGTAAATTGGTAGGACTAAATATGCAGGGCAGGCATATCGCTCGTCATGATTATTCGATCGTCATTAATAATCAACCAGCCGGAATTGTCACTAGTGGTACGATGTCACCAACGTTGGGACAAGCGATCGCCCTAGCCTACATTCCGACTGAATTTGCCAAGCTTGGGCAAGTCGTCGAAGTCGAAATCCGTGGCAAGCTTCATCCTGCTACTGTGGTGAAGAAACCATTCTATCGATCTGTTAATCGGGTTTAGAAATTTGATTAGTGGCGGAGATATTTACCCCACCCAACCTCCCCTTTCCAAGGGGAGGAGCTAAATTGTCGTGCTCAATTCAGTCAATCGATCAAGACAGCAGGAATAAGTCAATGAGTCTGGCTTTTTACATGGATGAAGATCGGATCTTATTAGACTAATTCGGGATCATCGCTACCTTAATCACCTGACGATTTTTCATGTCCTCAAAAGTCTGAGCTAAATCGGTCAGAGGACGATGATCGCTAATTAATAGCTCAAACGGAATTTGTTTGCTTGCCAGCAGTGCTAGAGCCGCACGGACGTATTCAGGAGTGTTGTGAAAGACCCCTTTGAGCGTGAGTTCGCCATAGTGCAGTCTGTCAGTATTAACGTTAATTGTCGTATCCTTGGGACAACCACCAAAGAGATTAATTGTTGCACCTGGGCGACCACAGGCGATCGCGGTTTCCCACACACTCGGTACGCCCGTCGCTTCGATTACGATGTCTGCGCCCCAGCCTTGGGTTAAATCCCGCACAGTGCTGGGAATATCCACTTGATGATGATTCCACGTCCGCGTGGCTCCCAGCTTTTCACCCACAGCTAATCTCGCATCATTACCCCCAAATAGCCACACTGATTGACATTGACTCGCCATCACCGCCACAAACATCAATCCGATCGCGCCGTCGCCAATCACGACTACTCTAGAATCAGGTGTGCAACCACTTCTTGCTACTCCATGTAAAACGCAAGCTAAAGGTTCTGTCATCGATGCTAGGGAACTATCGAGATCGGGGGAAACCTGTAGGAGATTTTGCTGGACGATCGGGGCCGGGATTTTGAGATACTGGGCGAAGGTACCATTATTCCAGGTCAGATTGGGACAGAGGGAGTACTCTTTTTGCTGACAGAAAAAGCACTTCAGACAGGGAGCCGAGTTATTCGCCACCACTCGATCTCCGATTTGCCAATCAGTAACACCCAATCCTAGTGCAATAATTTTGCCTGCCGCTTCATGTCCGAAGATCGTCGGCAATTTGAGCATCTTGGCATGTCCACCACGCCGCCACACCTTGAGATCTGTGCCGCAGGTGGTTGCAGCCGCAACTTCGATTACCACCTCCCCAGGAGCGGGTGATGGCGGATCTAGAATTTCAAGCCGGAGATCTTCCCGACCGTAGAGGAGAGCTGCTAGCACAAGAGTAGGAGGTAGAATAATCGCTTCAGATTCATTCTAGTATAGAAAAGTTTGCGATCGAAAATCCATTCTTGTGCTTGATAGAGTGACCTGAGCGTCGGCTATATTGCTAGTTGTGATTACAGATGAATTTTCTCTGGGGCGGACAGGATATAATGTATTGTTGGAAGTTAAGAACCGTGGCCATTGAAGCCTTTGCCTTGTGAGTATTCAGTCGCTGGTTACTGAATTAGCATCGCTCACAACTTGGACTGGCTAGACGATCGCCAAACATACATCTATATACTGGATAAGACTCCCATGAATGAAAGAAAAGTAGAAGATCCTAAATTAGTGATAGTTTATTTTGCCAATGGTACTGTCCAGTGGGTGAAATCTGGTAGCACTAATCAATGGTCTAGAGATGGTGGTAGGGTAAACAAGTTTTTTGAAAGTAGGGTCTACCACACATTAAATGGCGATAAAATCAAGATCAAGCAGCATTTCAAACTCCTAAACACTGTGTTCATGGATGTGAATACTGGTGCTTTTCTGGACACGGTTCGGGAGGACTTGTTGGGATTAGCACCCGATCCTAATGATCTCGTTCAGCACTGCAAATGGTGGGATGTAGATTGGTCTTGCCCGATTGTCTTTGAACCAAAAGCTGAACGCAAACCATTCAAAAGTCCAGTTATCCGCACTCAGGTATCCGAGTCAGAAGCTTAGGTTTCTTTCGGTCAAATAGATACTAGCAATTTCTGTCGCCATGTTTTTAGCCAAGAACTTTGGATCTAGTTCACTGATTTTACGATTAGAAGAATTCCAAAGTAGTTCTGGATCTTTGATCGCTAAATCCATTGCAGTAGCAAGCCCTGCCACATCTTTGGGACTTACTAGATAGCCGTTAACTCCATCAACAATAATTTCGGGAATACCATCGACAGCGGAAGCAATACATAGCTTTCCAATCGCTAGTGCCTCTAATAAAGCAATTGGTTGCCCTTCCCACAGTGATGGCATAATGAAAACATCAATTGCTGATAGAAACTCGTGAATATCGGCACGGGCACCCAGAAATGAGACTCGATCTTTAATCTCTAATTGGTCAACTAATATCGTTAATTCATCGCGAATCTCACCGTCACCGACGACCACCAATCGAGCATCAGTACTCATCTTTGCAAATGCTTGCAGTAGAAACTTGTGACCTTTTTGTTCATGCAATCTGCCGACATTTCCAAACACAAATTCAGTCGGGTCTAGATTGAATATCTTACGGGCAATTAATCGATCTATCGACCTAGAAAATTTGTCAACTTCAATCCCATTGTAAATGATCGATGTTCGATCGATCGCTGCAACACCAGCGGCAATTGCCTTATCATAGTCCGATTTACATACACAAATAATTCTATCTGTGTAACTCAACAACAATCGATCTATTAGTTTGAAAACTGTCCTCTTGACTTTTTGTCGAACAGCTTGACCCGCTTTCTCTAAGATATTGAGATAATGCAGTCCATGATAAGTATGAACAATTACAGGTCGTTTTCTTAATACGGTAGCTACTAGCCGAATCCAGAAGCCTGCGGTACCACCGTGAGTATGCAAAACATCAAACTGCCGATGTTTTAGAAGCTGATGAATTTGTAAAAAAGATTGCCACGTAACTTTATTGGAAATCGCAATCTGATGTAAAGTAAGATTGAGTTTCTGGGCTTCGTCTACGAGCCATCCATCAGCCTCTGTCGCAATCTCGACTTCAAAATCAACCTTGCACAGATACTTAGCCAACAGCAGCACATGCATTTGCCCACCACCAAGACTAGCATCATCGATTGCTAACAATACCCGCAGCTTTGACATTAGATTTTACCTGAAAGCTTTAGATAGAATTTTAATATTGCTGTCTGAAATTTACCCAAGTGTTTTTGGTAATAATATAACTGACTATCTCGATAATAAGTGTTAGTACTTTTTTTGACGCATGAAGAGCTTCCACCTAAAAGATGAATCAAGCTGGTTTGAGGATAGTATGTAATTTTCCATCCTGCTTCATGTACTCGCTTACAGATATCTTTGTCTTCAAAGTACATAAAAAATGATTCGTCGAAGCCACCTATTTGCTCAAATACATCGCGCCGCATCATCAAACAAGCACCAGTCAGCCAGCCCATTTCTTTTACTTTTGAATACTGTTTATTATATAAAGTCCCAAAAACATCGTGCCACTTTCGATCCAGCCCATATCTAATTTTGTCTAGAAATTCAATAGCTAAGTTGGGAAGCTTACCACAAGACAACTGATAGCTACCGTCTCTAAACGTGATTCGGGGGCTAATTGCACCAACATCTTGATTTGCTGTCAAGTAGTCGGATAATACCAGAGGTGTATGCTCAGTCAAAATCGTATCAGTATTTAAAAATAGCAAATGTTCACCATGCGAATGCTTAACAGCAAGATTATTAGCTTTGCCAAATCCTAAATTAGCTGGGCTGGCAATAAGCTTAAATGATGAAAAATTGTTCTTAATAATTTCAATACTACTGTCGATCGAACAATTGTCTACGATGATCACTTCACAAAATTGAGAATCCACAAATTCTTGAATAGAAGTTAAGCATCTCTCTAAAAATTCTTGACCGTTATAATTAACTAAAATAATTGACAAGGCAATCATCACAACCTACTAGCAAAATTATTTTTTAATTAAACCAACCTTTCTGGCAAGATTTTTAGTCTTGCGAATGAGAGCTTTAATTTTTGGGTTGGAAGGTCTCCATGAGCGTACTTGAGAGATCATCATTGAGAAATGATAAGATGTGAGACTACTTAGATCTCTGATAAATTTACGCTGAGGTACTGCTGGCAAATCTATATCTGGAAAATCTGTCAGGGTAGATAAATTTGATGTAGCGCGTAGAGTCGCTTCTAAAAACTGATGTCCGTATTTTCGGTCTGGTTCGAGGTGACATCCTTCCGCCCACTCATTCCAAGCATTGATGAAAACTAAACTTTCCCGATTCTTATTCAATCTTTTAGTTAATTTAATAGATTCGGATAGCCAATATTCATAGTTTGCTGGAGTGCCATTGAGCACAACTAAGGCACGATTATTGCATCTAGCCGTGTTGTCCCAGGATGGAAATACTGTTTTAAAAATTAGCCGATCTTCGGCGGTTCTACTGAGATACGATTTAGCAATTCGATGGTAATTAATAGCATATCCAGAAAACTTATCTTTAAAATCTATCTCGTTGTTTGAGGAATGCACACTGTTGAGATTATGGGGTGGAAATTCAATGCCACTATCAAATCCGAGTTGAGTATAATCTTCATTTCCGTGGGTTAGAGCTGCACAAAAATGTAGCTCTCCAATCCCCTCTTTCCGTGCATAAGCTCTCCAAGTCGCAACAGTTCTATGCACGTCTGGTAATTGCTGTGGTCTATACACAATAATAAATGGAACATTATCAATTTTAATATAACGAGGATCTTTTAAGACTGGAATCAGATCTTTGATAAACTGAATATCATCTTCATTTGTATAATTCTGCCCCATCAATAATTGATGTTCTGCACCATCCCAACGACGTGTCCAATTCTCATTCGCCCAGCAAATACAAAAAGGCATATCACTTTCTGGATCTGCCAACATGTCATTGAGTGGTTTTTCTAGCAAGCGTTTTCCTGAAAACCAATAATAATGATAACAGAAGCCCTCAATTCCATATCGCTTGGCTAATTGGATCTGTTCATGACGAGTTTCCCGTAAACGTAAATCGTAAAAACCTAAATCAGCAGGGAGATGTGGCTGATAATGTCCCTCATATAATGGTTCAGCTTTACTAACATTTGTCCATTCAGTAAACCCTTTTCCCCACCACTCATCATTCTCAGGAATCGGATGAAACTGTGGTAAATAAAATGCGATTAATTTAGGATTATTAGACATATTTTTTTGTTTAATATAACTTTATTTTATGATTGCCAGAAAATTGCTCTAAAAATATTTCGGACATAATCAGCTAAGTGAAAATGTCTAATAGGGATATCAGCAGGAAGAATATGTACTGGAGGTATCGCAAATTCAGAGATTTGAAAAGATTTACAGTCACGAGCTTCTGGCACAACATGAAGTACAACCTGATAAACATAAGCAAAAGGTTTAGAAAAAATCTCTTGCTTAAAACTTTGAGGTAATTGAGACCAACGCTCTGAAAATTCAGTTTGATCTGGAGATCGAATGATAAAATCAAGATTGATAATTTTTAGGCGAGCATCTTGAATCAAGTTTTGAATATTTTCAATACCAAAAAAACGAACATGAGTTCGATCTAATAAGCCCCACTTACCATATTCAAAGTTGCTATTCCACAAACAAGCAAAAATTACTGCATGTCCAATATGTGGTAATGAAATAACAATAGATCCATCTTTATTTAGTAGTGTTGCCATATTTTTGAGACATGCCAATGGATCATAAAGATGCTCTAAGACATCAGCCGCTACAATCACATCAAATTTTTGACTTTTATCGACTTGTCCACACCATTGTGGATCGTTCAAATCTGCACTAATAACATTAGGACAAAATTCTTGCAATTTTGTAATATAGTCAGGATAAACTTCAATTGCGGTGAGAATACATTGATTGATATCTTGCAAGGCACGTGTAATTGAGCCTGGACCTGCACCAATTTCTAAGACTTTCTGATGTTTCCCTACAAATTTAAGAATACTGGCTGCTGCGGTATCAGAGTTAGGATCTACTTCATATGTATAATTAAGTTGTTTTTCTTGCATTGAGTTCTTTTATTTTTAGATGAAATACAATTTAAGATAGTACCTTGCCATCAGTTTCAATTAGCAGATTTTAATTAAAATAATTAGCCACCTTATTTACTATTTTTTGAAGCAAAATTTTTTATTTGGAGTAGAGTATTTCTAATCTTCCACAACTTACTATTTTGGATTGTGTTTAAATCTTGCGTAGAGCTTAATAGTCTAGCCTCTGAACCCTGAAGATTAGATTGCAATTGTTGAATTTGAGAGTGCAGTTGTTCAATCTCTATTTGAGCTTGTTGAAACTGTTTTGATGTTTTAGAACGTCTAGATGAATTGAACCAATCTTGAAACATTCCATCTCTCAATACATTATCAGTTACGGAATTTTTCAAAACAGATGAAGCATACTGTATGTCAGCTCGATCATTTAAAGTATCAAATATGTCTATTGCCTCTGGGAAAAAATTTTCGATCAGCAGTGGTCGATGAGATCCTAGATGAGCACTTCCCATCAGAGACTTGTCAATAATATCTTCAGTAGGCTCTTTAAGTGCAATTCCAAATTTTTTCTTGCACAGTTGAGAAATACAATTGCGATCGGCAATTAAAGTTTCTATATTCAAAAGTATACTTCGATCCGAAAAATGATGATAAAAATCAAGAATAAGATGATTGTAATGCATCCATATTTCTAGTGCATATCTCGGATTCGCGGCAAATATTTCATCTCCCCTCCGATATAAAGAATCTGCAACTTCCCAGGGTGCTCTGTATGTAAAGATGAAATATGCTTGCGGCAATAGTTCTTGCCAAAAATTCAAGAAAAGAGTAGTGCGTGGATCTTTCCATCCCCATAAAGGTGATGTTGAGTTGTTTTCGATAATCAGCTTTGCTTCGTCACGTAGTTGCTGTGAAATCGAGACCTCTTTTTGTGTTACCCATCCTTCCGAACTTAGCCCTTGAGAATCTAGAGCATCTACATGAAAATCAACAAAGTCCCAGTTTTCAAAATGACCCTTAGGATTATCAGATGTTGCACCGATTAATCTTTTTCCCACATTTATTCCAGCACTTTCCATCAAAGATGAGGTGAGAGATGTCCCAGAACGATGCATTCCTGCAATAATGAATGTTAGAGGTTGACCATCTTTATTTTCCATAGGTAGAGTACTTAAACTAGTTGAAAGTAAAGTGAGTAATTAATATTTAACAAGCTGAAAAGAATCTAAATAGTTTAGTATTTTCTGCACAGATTTCTGAACATTTTCTTCATCAGTTTTAAGAATTAACTCTGGATTTTCTGGCGAGTCGTATGGTGAAGAAATACCTGTGAATTCTAATATCTCACCAGCTAGAGCTTTTTGATATAGTCCTTTTGGATCTCGCTTAATACATTCATCTAGAGGACAGTCTACATGAATTTCTATAAAATTATTCAATGAGCTTCGCACCTTGTTTCTAGTCTCATTACAAGGTGAAATCAGAGCAACAATTGCATTGATACCATGTTTGTTTAGTAAGTTACAAAGATAAGCAACTCGCAAGACGTTAGTTTCTCTATCTTTGGCTGAAAAACCTAAGTCGTTGCAAAGATGCTTGCGAATAATATCTCCATCTAAAATTTCGCTTGACAATCCTAGCGAATTCAATCTAGTTAGGAGTTCTTCGGCAATTGTAGATTTACCAGAACCTGATAAGCCTGTCAACCAACAAGTAAATCCTGGTTTTATGACTGTTTTATTTGATTCATTAGCTTGATTTTGCATAATTATTTAACCCTTTAAATCAATTTTAGGCTTCTGTTACTCAAACAAGTATCAGACTCGATACAGAAGTCTATTACACCTGTCGATAAAATATCATCTTCTGCCTGAACTCGAAACATTGCAATATCAATATGTCGATCGAGATATTGCTCGCTACCATCTAGATTTCCGACAACTCCTACATTCAGAAAATATACGCCAGGTTGAAGAAAACATTTGAAGTTAAACTCAACTTCAATAATCGATCCTTCTTCCACATATTCTATAGGTTGATAGATAGTATGAGAAGTCGCTCCTCCCAGCTCAAAACCACTCACAGTTTTAATTAGCATCCCAAATCTAACTCGATAGGCCTCATTGGTAAAAGCAACTTTATATTTGTATGTATACCGATCTCGTTGACATAAAATATTTACTAATCGACC
>JANNBD010000484.1:0-4345 GCA_031385105.1 Chamaesiphon sp. OTE_78_metabat_374 | reverse complement strand
CCCTTCAGGATCTGGCTTGCTTTGCTTAACATCATCTCCAGATACGATCGTTTCAAAGTAGCGATCGATTCCAATTTGCTGCAATACAAATTCAGCTTCCGATCCAATTGCTCCAGTTACCAAGGCTAGTTTATAGCCGTTATCATACATTTGCTGGATAAACTCAACGACATCAGGATAAATCGGCAATATCTCCATTTTTACTAGCCGCTCCCGATAGGCGATCGCTTTTTTGGCAATTAGTTTATCCAGATACTCATCCGTCACAGATCGCCCACGCGCTGCTAGTAAATCAGTTAGAGCAGCTCTATCACTGCGCCCTACACATACTTTCCAAAACTCTTTACCCTGAGGCGGTAAATTTTCCGCTACTAATAACTCATCATTCAGCTCCCGATGAATTGCTTCATCTTTGATAATGACACCGTTAAAATCAAATAAAACTGCTTTTAAAACCACATTTAATTGGTGAATGGTGGATGGTGAATAGTGAATAGTGAATAGCATTTTGCTAAATATCTCTAGGTTAGGTTGAAGAATTAAACTAGGGCAAACCCAACTAAAACCTAAATCCCAAAGTCTAAAGCCTAACTCCTCTAGTAACTTGATTTAACCAGAATACATCATTGGTTCGGACTCGATCGAATCCAGCTTTACCCATCCAGGCATCTAGATTTCCGGCGGCATAATCTTGGATATATGGCTCCTCAAAAATATTATTTAGCAGCTCCAAGCTCCGCAGTGTCCGTTGATTGCCATCAAGGATCAGCACTGTGCCGCCTGGAGCCAGCAATCGGTGACTTTCAGCAAGAATAGCCTGAGTGATTGCTGGCGGAGTTTCGTGAAATAGCAGCGAAGCCGTTACCAGATCGAAGCTACCCGACTCAAACGGCGTAGATTCGGCGGTACCATGTTGCCAATCAATATCTAGATTAGCTTGTTTAGATCGATCCGCCGCAACTGCCAACATATATGGCGATAAATCCAATCCTGTCACCGCCGCACCTGGAAAATTTTGCTTGATTAGCATTGTTGTCGATCCAGTCCCACAGCCTAGATCGAGTACTCGTCTCGGATAGAAGTCAATTTCACACACAAGACTCTGCCGCACCAACGGTTCATAGGGTGGCAGCACATATTGCGTAATCGGATCGTAAGTAATCGCAGCCGTTTTGGTCAAGTATCCGCCTTCAATCCCATGAAAATTCTCCCTCTGATAGTAATCGGGGTAGGCAAATTCGGCTGCTTGATGATGCTCAATTGTTCCTTGCCAATCAATTCGATCATTTAGTTCCCTCATTTGTTGCTCATCCAACAAGCCCCTGATTAATGGCGAGAGAAATTGCTCCCACAATGTATCTGTTCTAATCGCCATAATTAAGCCTGGATATCTATGATAAAAATATGCTGGGTGCTAACTTAAACCGATCAGCTAAAGCCTGTGCCCGATTTGGATCGATCGCTATCGTTCCTGCCAAAACCTGTGTCACAGCTTCACTAGATCCAAAGATATTAACAAGTTCGATGTTGTCGATTCCGCTAGATTCAATGATATGTTGCAAAACTTCGGCTGGAGTAGGTCGATTAATTGGATAGTGTTCTGTCTCATAAGTCTCGATCAACATCGTCACTAAGTCATACAATGCCGACTCTTCCGGTGTTTGGTCGTGCGTAAAAGTTAACCGTTCAGCCACCGCCAGAAACTGCGCGTATTCATCTTCTGTCTCAATTACCTTCGGCTTTACATCAGCAACAAGCTGACCATATACTTTCAGATTAAAAGTTTGGGTCATTCTTCCAAAAATCCTTATCGTATTCGGCGTGAGTCAAAAAGTATTTAAAGTAAATTCGTTGTTTGACATAATCGATACCTACAATTAAGCGATAGTTATTCCCCTTAACATTAAAAACTGTAAAATTACCGACAGCTTCAGTATCTCGGTACACTTGCCGAATATCTTCTAGGCTAGACCAATTGGCCGTTTTAGCAATCAAATACCAGGTCTCAACTGCTTTTTTGGCATCAGGATATCGAAAAGCTTCGAGCCGCAAGTTTTTGATTGCAATTAAACGCATAGCAGTGGTTAAATTAGCTGTCTTTATTTAACTTTAACACCGCCATAAATGCTTCCTGCGGTACATCTACCGTCCCAACAGATTTCATCCGCTTTTTACCTTTAGCCTGCTTTTGGAGCAGTTTTTTCTTCCGTGAAATATCACCACCGTAGCATTTTGCCAGTACATCTTTCCGCAGGGCGGGGATATTTTCACTGGCGATAATCTTGCTACCAATTGCCGCTTGAATTGGTACTTTAAATTGATGACGGGGAATTAACTCTTTAAGTTTTTCGGTCATTGCTCGACCGACATTATATGCTTTATCACGGTGAACGATCATTGCTAGGGCATCGACAGGATCGCCATTGATCATCAGATCGAGCTTAACCAGGTGATTTTCCCGATAGCCGATCAGTTGATATTCCATGCTGGCATAACCACGGGTATTTGACTTCATGCGATCGAAGAAATCAGTCACCACTTCCGCCAATGGCATCTCATAAACTACCGTAGTTCGCCCTTTGGTGAGATACTTCATATCTTTGAATTCACCACGCCGATTTTGACACAGTTCCATCAATGTCCCGACATATTCTTCCGGTGTAATCATCTCCAGCTTGACGTAGGGTTCCTCAATTTTTTGACGATGATTGGGATCTGGTAAGGTGCTGGGATTGTCGATATAAGTTTCCACGCCGTGATTGTCCGTGACGCGATAAACCACCGACGGCGCAGTGGTAATTAAGTCTAAGTTGTATTCCCGTTCCAAGCGTTCTTGGACGATTTCCATGTGGAGCAAGCCCAAGAACCCACAGCGGAAGCCAAAGCCCATCGCGCTGGATGTTTCTGGCTCATAATTTAACGCGGCATCGTTGAGCCGGAGCTTATCGAGTGCATCCTTTAACTCTGGATATTGATCCGCATCGGTGGGAAATAACCCGCAAAACACCATCGGTTTTGCTTCTGCATAGCCAGGTAGAGCTTCAGCCGCCTTATTGTTGACGAGGGTAATCGTATCGCCTACCCGCGCATCCCCAACTGCTTTAATCGATGCGGCAAAATAGCCAACTTCCCCAGCGTGAAGCTCATCTACTTGGACTTGCATCGGGGAGAGAATACCGAGTTCATCGATCACATACTCTTTGCCACTTGCCATCAGGTGAACCTTATCACCGCGCTTGACGCTGCCATCCATGACGCGGAAGTAGACAATCACGCCACGATAGCTGTCGTAGTAGCTATCAAAAATCAAAGCGCGCAATGGCTGATCGATCGTATCCCGTGGTGGTGGTACCAATAGTACTACCGATTCCAAAATCTCTTGGATCCCAACACCTTGTTTCGCAGAAGTTAGAATCGCCCCGCTGCAATCTAGTCCAATAATTTCCTCAATCTCTGCCCGAATCCTTTCTGGTTCTGCTCCAGGTAAATCGATTTTGTTTAAAACTGGAATAATCTCTAAATTACTCTCCAACGCCAAATAGACGTTTGCCAAAGTTTGTGCTTCCACTCCTTGGGAAGCATCCACGACCAACAGTGCTCCCTCGCAAGCTAGCAGACTCCGAGACACCTCATAAGAAAAGTCTACGTGCCCAGGCGTATCAATCAGATTTAGGACGTATTCCTGACCATCTAGGGCAGTGTAGTTCATCCGCGCCGCTTGCAGCTTGATCGTAATTCCCCGTTCCCGCTCCAAATCCATATTGTCGAGGAACTGCGCCTTCATTTCTCGGTTGCTGACTGTACCTGTATCCTGCAACAATCGATCGGCCAAGGTAGATTTACCATGATCGATGTGAGCAATGATCGAAAAATTACGAATTCGCGAAACAGGCACATTGGTCATGATGGAGTCCGAAGAATTGGGGATGTGGGGATAGATAATACTTGATTACTCCCTAGTTTAGCGCAAGGTTTTGGTAAACAGTAAGCCATTGCAGCAATTTGGAAGAATATTAAAATAGTGCAGAATTACTAAGGCTGCCGATCTGATTTTCAGCGATCGCTAGCTGCTACAATGACACCCTAGATGTCAATAGTTTCGCCCTCCTTGCCTCCATTTTTAGAGTTCTGAATATGTAGGTGGATTGGTTGGAATTGCTACTAGCAATCGAGAATTACACCCAATCCTGATTCCCCGTAGATATTTAGTCCGCCAATGAATGTTGAATCTATCCGGTTTTGCGATCGCAGTGCCGATCTCGATCTCTATTTGTTACAAGCACTTCTAAATAAAAGTGCATTTTGGGCCGTCGATCGAAAAATTGAAGATCTTAAAATCGCGCTC
>JANNBD010000436.1:0-17392 GCA_031385105.1 Chamaesiphon sp. OTE_78_metabat_374 | reverse complement strand
GGGTAAACAGCTTGGGGCACCAATTTTAATCTCTTCGATGACGGGGGGAACACCGCAGGCAAAAGAGATCAATTACCGTCTAGCTGAGGCGGCGCAGGAGTACAAACTAGCGATGGGCGTAGGTTCTCAGCGTGTAGCGATCGAACAGCCCGATGTTGCCGATACTTTTCAGGTGCGGAAAATCGCCCCAGATATCTTATTACTGGCAAATATTGGAGCAGTCCAGCTCAATTACCGCTATGGCATCGCCGAATGTATACGAGCGGTAGAATTGCTCGAAGCTGATGCCCTGATTTTACACCTCAATCCCCTCCAGGAGTGCATCCAACCCCACGGCGATACTAATTTCAAGGGATTGCTCGATCGGATCGCTACCGTCTGTCAGCAGCTATCTGTGCCCGTGATTATCAAGGAGGTGGGGAATGGGATTTCGGCAAGTACGGCGCGGCAATTAATCGCGGCGGGAGTCAGTGGGATCGATGTCGCCGGAGCAGGGGGGACTTCCTGGGCAAAGGTAGAGAGTGAACGCGCCCAGACAGCTCTACAGCGCAGGCTGGGACAGACTTTTGGCGATTGGGGGATTCCGACGACTGAATGTATTACGACGATTCGGCAAATCGCGCCGACTTTGCCGTTGATTGCTTCTGGGGGGGTGCGAAACGGACTAGATATCGCTAAAGCGATCGCTCTAGGTGCTGATGTCGCTGGATTGGCATTACCATTTTTACAGGCTGCGGACACATCAACAGCCGCAGTCACTGAGTTAGTCCAAATTTTGATGGCTGAAATTCAGACAGTGCTATTTTGTACGGGAAATATCAATTTACTCGCTTTACAGCAAGCTAATTGTTTATATTCATTGAAATCTTAATTAAATCTTCCGTTATTTGGTGCCAGAATCTATGTTAGTCAGAGCCTGATGTGGGAACAATGATAGCTATGACAATCTCGTTATGAGATCTGGCAACTCAATTTCGCATCTCCCACACTTTTCCCGACATTATTGTATGCGTCAATTTCTCAAACAGGCTCTGGCTAGTACCGTAGGTAGCCTCCTCGGCTTGACATTGTTCTCGGCAATTTCCCTGACTTTATTCACAGCAATTATTGGTGTCGTTGTTAGTAACGTAACTACTACCAAGGAATCAACGACTGTACCTGAAAAGTCAATTCTGACGATCGATCTGTCCCAATCAATTGTCGATCTCGATCCTGGAAAAACGCTGCAAGATGTAATTGCTGGCGAGGCTGCTCATGTGACTGAGCTGAAATCTGTGCTAAATGCGATCGATTTTGCCACCAAGGATCAGCGGATCCTGGCGATTTATTTAGATGGGGGGCGGGGGAAGCAAGCTAATGGTAGTGGCTTTGCGACGCTCAAAGAAGTGCGGATAGCCTTGGAGCGATTTCGAGCCAGTGGTAAAAAGATTATTGCCTACAATATTGATATGGATAAGCGGGATTATTATCTATCCTCAGTAGCCAATCAAAGTTTTATCAATCCGATGGGTTCGATCGATATTAATGGCTTTCGATCGGAGACAATGTTTTTCAAGAATGCTTTTGATAAATATGGTATCGGTGTAGAAGTTGTCAGAGTGGGTAAATACAAATCATTTGGCGAAACTTGGTCTTTGGCTAAATTCAGCCCCGCAGCTCGTCAGGAAACGCAACAATTATTGAATAATTTGTGGGGAGATTTCAAAACATCGATCGCTACTAGTCGGCAACTAACACCTGATGTAATTCAAAAAATTGCTGATGAACGTGGGGTATTAACAGCAACTCAATCAATCGCGAATAAATTAGTCGATCGTACTGCCTATTCTGATGAGGTGCTAGCAGAACTCCAGAAAATTAGTGGTGCAAACGATCGAGATAGTGACTCATATCGCAAAATTAGTATTGATGACTACGCTCAAGTTGCTAACAAAAATAGTAAAACTTCCAGTCGAAAAATTGCCACAATATATGCTCAAGGAAATATCGTCAGTGGCGAAGGTGGCACAGGTCAAATTGGAGGTGATAGTTTAGCTCGCCAAATCCGCGAACTCCGACTGGACAAAGACATTAAAGCAGTAGTGCTACGGGTGAATAGTCCTGGTGGTAGTGCTTTGGCTTCAGATATCATTCAACGCGAAGTTCGACTGTTGCAAAAAGAGAAACCCGTAGTAGTTTCAATGGGCGATGTGGCTGCATCTGGTGGCTATTGGATCTCTACTTATTCCAATAAGATATTTGCCGAAGCAAATACAATTACTGGATCGATCGGAGTAATTGGCATCAATTTTAATTATCAAAAGTTAGCTAATAGTAATGGCATTACCTGGGATGTGATTAAAACATCAAAATTAGCAGATAGCACAACCATTGCTCGTCCACGCACGCCTCAGGAATTAGCAATTTCTCAACAGATGGTAAATGATATCTATGATAATTTCCTAACCAAAGTTTCGGAATCTCGGAAGTTACCAAAAGACAAAGTTGCTGAAATTGCCCAGGGACGAGTTTGGTCTGGTGTTGATGCTAAAAAGATTGGGCTGGTAGATGATATCGGTGGATTAAATGACGCAATTAATTATGCTGCTCAGGTTGCTAAACTAGGTGATGATTGGGAACTAGAAGAATATCCATCAGTTGAGGGTTGGGAAGAGAAATTGCTGAAGCAATTTGGGAATACCAAAGATATTCATGCTCTCCAAAGTCAAGATCCGCTGACGACTGAATTGCTCAAAGTCAAATCTGAATTGAGTATGCTCAAAAGCTTCAACGATCCGCATAGTGTCTATGTGCGGCTACCATTTAATTTCAGGTTAGATTAGTCCAACTTGCTACCTTTAGGATGCCTACGACTAAAGTCGTCGCTAGGAATGCGAAGTCCGCCTACGCGGACTGATAAATTTAGTCCGCGCAGGCGGACTTCGCAGCACCAGCAGCGGTTTTAACCGCTGGATCTGATCTGAACCACTCATCCACACCAAAGCCCATGCTGCGACTTAGCTTCAACTCTGAAGCCAATCGAAAAGCAGCTTTTCTCCCCACATTAGTTTCCAGCACTGATGAGAAAACCACGTCGAGGCGATGCTGAGTGATAAATTCAGCCAATCGCCACGGAAACCCTGCGATGCCAGGTTTGACAACGTAGATGCCCCGCCAGCCTTGAGCGTATGCAGATTGAAGCAGTGCAAATGTAGCCACAGATTCATCGATCGCAATTGGCGTACTATATTTCTTAGCTAATGCTTGCATCTGCTCGATTGAATCTGCATCCAAAGGTTGCTCGATAAACTCGATCCGAGGCTCCTGACTACAGACTTCCAACCACTGTTGAGCTTCACCATTAGTCAACCCCCCATTAGCATCGAGCCGAAGTTTTGACTTCTCCGGTAAAGCAGCGATCAATTGTCTCCAGATTGCCACCTCCTCAGCAATTGGCAGTACTCCAATCTTCCATTTGAAGGTCGAGTAGCCTTGAGCAGACAAAGCGGGTATCCTGGCGATTGCAGCAGCACCTGAAGGCAATAGGGCACTAAGATCTGGTATTGATGCCATAACAGATGAGGCGGGATTGAATGCTGTCAAAGCACTCCCACACCCAAACTGACAAGCTGGTAAATGATCGGGGATTTGATAAATTTGAGCAGTGGTAATATGATCGCCAACTTGTTGACACCATAATATCGCTTGTTCGATCGATTCAGAGCCAAACCACGGAATCGGGGCAATTTCTCCCTGGTGAGATATTCCTAGATCATCTGTAAGCTGAATAATAATTCCCTGTCTAATCTCCCACACACCATGACTGGTTTTTAGTGGTTGTCGAAATGGACGTTGATAGATTGAATAGGTAAATTTATAGCTATCTATCATGATTGGGCTTTAGGCTTTAGGATTGAGATATTAGATTTGTAGATTTGTAGTGAGATCTGTAGGTTGGGTTGAAGAATGAAACCCAACACATCTCAGTGTAGATAAGTTAAGAGATTGATAAACCTGTTAATAATATCTTTTGTTCTTCGGGTGTTAATCCTTTACTCTGAATCAATACTCCAAATTTACCTAAACCCATCGGATCGATTAATTGATGTAAGTTTTGGCGACGGTGGAGTAATGGTTGAAGATCGCCGCTACTAGTTGAAATTGCAGCAATTCTATCGCCCAAGCCTAACGCCATTAAAAACATCCCCTGTTGAATAAATCCTACCGTCTGTAAACCTAGTAACTCGCCTTGATTTTGAACTGCGGTAAAATCGATATGAGCAGTGAGATCCTGATTGCCGATATTGATGTATGGATCATTGTGATATCCATGCTGGTAATAGCATTGTAAAGTACCCTGAGCACGGATCGGATTGTAATATCGATCGGCTGCATAGCCATAATCAATTGAAATCACATATCCACGCTGCAACTTTTCAGAAACTTTTTCTAGCCATTCTAATGCAGCTAAATTCACTTCTGTTCTATAGCCTTCTGAATATTTACCACCTAGTAAGTTAATATTATTTAGTTGCCAGTATTGTGCTAATCTGTCTGTAGACAAATCAGAAATCTTCTCCACAAAGACATCGCTATCATCATTAGAACTAGTTACATAAACCTCTTGCAATTTATCTCCAGCAACTACAACTTGATGAACTGGTAAAGCATCAATTAGTTCATTGGATAAAAAGCAGCCAACGACCGATCTATCAATTATTTCATCCCAGTCACACCATCGGACTGGCAGATCTTTCAATCTCGCTTGTTGGGCAGAAATCATCGCTGGGGCAACTTCAATAATTAGATAATCGATCGATCGAAAGAACTCAGGATATACTCGACTACAATAGTCTAAAATCTGGGCAGCTAATAATCCTTGCCCAGCACCCATTTCAACTATCCTAAATACCTGCGGTGAACCCACGATCTGCCACATTTGATATAATTGAATGGCCAACATCTCACCGAAATCATTAGCTAAGTGGGGTGATGTTAAGAAATCACCACCCGCGCTGATTCGTGAATCACTACTGGCATAGTAACCCTGCTGTGGATGGTACAGCACCAGCTCCATGTACTCGGCAAACGTAATTTGTTGTTGTGAAGAATTCTTGATTCGATCGCAAACAATTTTAACTAGTTCTAAATTATTACCCATTAACTAGATTTGTCCTAGAACTCCAGAGCGAAATTAAGTATCTTTATTTTCCTTCCTCTGCGTCCTCTGCGCCTCTGCGGTTAAACAATATTAACGCTAAAATTCATGGAACTTCATCGGACAACAGGCAACTGGCGACTAGGATTGGGACTATCATTAATTACTGTTGTTTTATGGGGCTTAGTCCCCGTGGCACTAGCAATCGTCTTAACTAAATTAGATACCTACACAATTAATTGGTTTCGATTTGCGACGGCATTTATTCTCTTAGGTGGCTATCTAGCCCAACAAAGAAATTTACCTAAGCTTGCTCAATTAAAATCTGTACCTACATATCTATTTGCGATCGCAATTCTGGGTTTAACAGGTAATTATATTTTCTTTGTCATGGGGCTAAAAGCTACTTCGCCCTCACATGCAGAAGTCTTAATTCAATTAGCAGGCGTATTCTTAAGTCTGGGTGGATTATTGATTTTCAAAGAACGCTATACCCGCTATCAATGGATGGGTGTAGGTGTTTTAGTCACTGGCTTTATCGGCTTCTTTTATGAACAATTAAAATTATTAGCTACAGATAGCGTTGGCGGAGCCTCTCCTTTGGAGAATCAATATATTAATGGTAGCATCATGCTGATCATTGCTGGCATCAGTTGGGCTATCTACGCACTGATTCAAAAACAGCTATTAACAAAGCTAGATTCTACCCATATTATGTGGGTAATTTATGGAGCCTGTGGATTATTGTTCTGGACAATGGCTAAACCCCAAACCTTAATGCAGCTAAATTCGATCGAATGGATCGCTCTAATTTTTTGCGGGTTAAATACTGTAATTGCCTATGGAGCTTTTGCCGAATCACTCCAACATTGGGAGGCTTCTAGAGTCAGTGCAATATTGGCGTTGGCACCAATTTTTACGATCGTATCGATGAGTGTAGCTGCTTGGCTAGCACCTGGATTAGTTGCACCCGAAAACATCACGTCACTTGGATTAGTGGGAGCAATTCTAGTTGTCACTGGATCAATTTCGATCTCGCTCGGAAAAAGCTAATTTAGCAACGAGAATCCAGAGTGGACTCATCTCAGAGATTGCTGAGATGAGTTTATATTGCTTTGTGCTGTCCAATCCTAACAATTACCTACTTGATAGGAGGCACAGTTGTAGGTATCGCTGGCGTGTTGCTACCAGGAATGGGATTAGTGGGTACGCCGCTACCAGCAGGTACGCCATTACCCGCAGGTACACCATTACCCGCAGGAGGTATCTCTGTTGTACTAGGTTTTGGCGAGATCGTACCGCTAGGCTTCATTTTGTCAGGAGATAGATCTGGATTGGTGGACTTGGCTGGTATAGATTCGCTAGATGGCATTCCTACTGGTGGCTGAGTTGTTGCGTCAGTTGGTGGTTGTTGCTGACTGGTACCAGTTGTCGCTGGGCGTTTGCCTTTTTTGACCCCTTTCTTGCGAGTTTTGGTAGTCGCAACTGCTACGCTAGAAACATGTGAAGACGTATGGTGAGCTGTAGCAGAGGTGACGAGGCTAATTAGGCTCAGTGGGGAAAAAACTACGGCAGTGAGAACGATTGTTTGAATTATTTTAATCATGAAAATTTGTTAAGTTGTAGATATTTTTGTTGAAAATACGTTAAATATCTGAAAATTAACGCATCTACATCTTAGCATCAAGAAAGTGTAGTTTTCAGCAAGCATGATTAAACTTCAAGATTTTAGGACGATCGATAAAATTATTTTGAGGATATAAATAACTGACTAAATCGGCGACAATGGTTGATAAATCGTGCTGGCAAATCTGGCCCAGCACCAAAATGCAGATGAGTATATGCAGCCTGAACCTGTTGCTGGTACCAGCCTTCTGGTTCAAAAATTAAGTTAGATTCATAGCCGTTAAGAGTATATAAAGGCTGAGATGGTAAATTAGTAAGAGTAGAGCGGTGAAATTCATGCCCCCACACACGATCGCCGACATTAAACAGCAAACTATTTTGTAAAGCTGTCAGTTGTCGATAACCAAGTGTTAACTTTTTCCCCATCACTGCCGTGGTGGCAAAAATTCCGACCATCGGATAAGATCGACCATTAAAATCAATAATTCGATCGCATAAATACATTAATCCACCACACTCAGCATAGGTGGGCATTCCGGCTCTAATCGCTGCTGCTACAGATGTTCGGGCTGACTGATTTGCGGCAAGTGTCTCAGCAAAGACTTCGGGAAATCCACCCCCAAAATACAAGCCGTGGATATCTGGCGGTACTTGAGGATCTGCGAGTGGACTCCACTCGACTAGTTCCGCACCTGCCTCTCTGAGCAAGTCGAGATTGTCGGCATAGTAGAAGTTAAATGCCGCATCTCTGGCTACGGCGATCCGAATTTTTGGAGCTGTAACGGAAATTCTTCCATCCCAGCTTTCCCCTTGTAACAGGGGGGTAGATGGCTGAGAAATGAGCAATGGTAATAGCCGTTCCCAGTCAAAACAACTCTCGCCCACATCCGCAAGTCGATCGAGTGTATCATTCAAGTCAGTCAGTTCCCCCGCAGGAATCAGCCCTAAATGCCGATCGGGGATCTTGAGGTCATCGCGCCGTCTGAGTACGCCGAGGATGGGTAGATCGAGCGGCAAGAGGGCAGCAGTGAGCAGTTCTAGGTGCCGATCGCTACCAACTTGATTGAGAATCACACCCGCCATCTGAACTTGAGGATCGAAAGTCCGATAACCGTGGGCAATTGCGGCGATCGATCTCGAAGTACTACTACAATTGAGAATTAGCACCACAGGTACATTCAGCAGTTTAGCAACCTGTGCTGTACTACCAGCATCAGTCGTTCCTGACGCGCCGTCAAATAGCCCCATTACTCCTTCAATCAGGGCACAGTCAACCGTCTGGCGATATCGATCGAAACATTGCTGGACATACACATCAGAAGTTAAGATCGGATCGAGATTTCGACACGCTCTCCCAGTCACATAAGAGTGAAACATCGGATCGATAAAATCCGGCCCAACTTTAAAAGATTGTACCGTTTGTTTTCTGCGCCTTAACGCGGCGAGGATGGCTAATGTGACAGTAGTTTTACCAACACCACTGCGTTCTCCAGCGATTACGATCGACATAATTTTAACGTGAGTTCGGGATAAGAAATGCCTGGAGACTAGAAGTCTCGGCTTGTGATGCAAAGTCCGCCTTCGCGGACTTATATCCTAGTCCGCGAAGGCGGACTTTGTAATGCTAGCCCCGATTACCCTACGGGAACGCTCCGCGAACAATCGGAGGCGGTGCTAGAACAAAGCAAATATCCTTAACCCGAACTCACGTTAATTTTAGGTGTTAGGAGCTAGGTTTGGTCAGAATCACCACTACAATCTGGCTATTGCAGGACATTTACCTATTTTAAAATCATGAGATCGATTCATTAATTGGGAACCTGTCGATCAATTGAATAGCCCGTCTCGCATTAGCTTGCAAAGCATCACTGGCATGAGGTACATAGGGAATCTGCGACAACAGATCCACCGTGCGACGCAACATTCGGACAATATCGCCCTCATCGAGATTGGTATTGCTACACAGCTCCGTCCAGGTTAGCTCCAACGCCCAATGTTCGACGATGCCGACTAGCTCATATTCCATCCAGACGGGGAGAGCTACCTGATAGCGACGTTGGATTTGGAATAGTTGTCTGCGGGTATTGCGGAGGGCACTCAGTGTCATCACCACTTCATCGGCTGGCTCATAATTTGTCCAACTGTCAGAGCGGGGGGTTTCCGAGACTAGGGCGCAGATTACTGCGGCTAGATGTTGGGGATCCAAACTATCGAGAAAACCAGACATCAGCGCGAGGGCAATCCACAGCTCGTTATCCCCGCGAATTGCGGCGGCGGCTTCGCCAATTCTGGTGGGTAATATACCTTGCAAACCATTAACCTGACGCAATACTTCGATCAGATTGAGGAATTCTTGCCAATGTCGATCGAGCTGTCCTTTTAGTTTATCCTGGAGATCTTTAATCTCTTCTTCTAATACGAACTGACGGCGATAGCGTTTGAGGAGGGTGGCGGGGTTTCCAGCTTTCCAGATCGGGTGGTTTTCGAGCTTGGATTTTAGCTGTGCAACAATCTTAAGTTGAGCAGTTAATTCATCCGTTGCAGGTGGTTCGACGTGGGGGATGCTCTGAGCAATTTCGGCGGTGAGGCTCATGCCCTTGCGGACTTGTCCAGGCTTGAGTGGCATATCCGCAGGCGGGAGCAGGGACACTACGGGGGAGACACGCTGTTTGCCTGTATAGTCAGACCAATGTTTGTGGACAGCAACGACATCTTGATGATTGACGACGTACCAGCGGTTATCTTGTCCCAGGCAGACTAGAGCTGGTTTGTAGCCAGATCCGGCAATTTTGCTCACCAGCACAGCAGGGAGCGGAGTCGCGACAGAGACGTGCTTACCTTTGAGGCTGAGAATTGTGCCTGGCAATGCTGCTGGTAAGAGTTTACTAACCTGTCCCGCACAAATTTGTTCGGTGTAGAGTTGGAGATTTTTGAGCTGATTTTGGTCGAGCTTGAGTTGGGAATGAGCAGTTTCATAGTCGGATAAAATGTCCCCATCAACTTGGCTCAAAGACTCTTGGAGCTGGCTCAATTCTCGCTGGATATCATTAATCCCCTGCTGTTGGGGCTGAAGGTGGAGGGTTTTGGTGAACTGGCCAAAACTGCGTTCGACTAGTTCCCTAGCCTCCTCTAAGTTGTGGGTTTGGAGCAGGTTTAGGACCATCCCATAGGTAGGCGTAAATTGACTCACTAGGGGATCTGGTGCCGATGTTGCAAAATCACTGGCTTCCTTCGCACCTTCAAATCTGGTCTGAGTGGCAACCACGTAGCCCACCACGTCCTTGCCCCGTCGTCCGGCCCGTCCGGCCATTTGCAGAAATTCAGAGGCTGTGAGCAGCCGATGACCTTGATCTGTCCGTTTGGAGAGACTAGAAATTACTGTTGTTCGGGCAGGCATATTAATTCCCGCCGCCAGGGTTTCGGTGGCAAAGACGACTTTAATTAAGCCTTGGGTAAATAGCTCTTCAACTAGGACCTTCCAGGCAGGTAAAATTCCCGCGTGGTGAGCGGCAACGCCTTTGTATAGAGGTTCTACTTGCCCAGCCCGTGCTGCTTCAGGATTTTTGTCGAGAAATTCATCGATGCGGACTTTTAGCCGCGCTGATTCTTCTGGATTTACCAGTTTGAGCGTAGCCATATCTGCCACTGCTTTATCACAGCCGCGCCGACTGAAGATAAAGTAAATTGCGGGGAGCATTTCCCGTTCAGCGAGTTTGCTGACGACAAAGCCGATACTGGGGATATCATCTTGCTTTCTACTTCCAGGCGGACGATGGGATTTGAGTTTGGGATTGAGTTTGGCAGTATTTGGATCTAGGAGTGGCGCGATTCCTTTGGGGCTGACGAAGTGAAATTCTAATGGTACGGGACGATAATCAGAATAAATCAGATCCGTGGGGCCATGCACGAGACTAATCCAGTCGGTGAGCTGCTTACTATTGGCAACGGTGGCGGAAAGTCCGACGAGTTGAATATGGGGTGGACAGTAAATAATCGATTCTTCCCAAACTGTGCCGCGCTGCTTGTCATTCATATAGTGGCACTCATCGAGTACCACTGCCTCGACACCGATCATCGAAGTACCGACTTCACCGATCCGAGTACCATAGAGCATATTCCGAAAGATTTCGGTAGTCATCACGACGACTAGCGCGTCGCGATTGATCGAGATATCACCAGTGAGCAATCCGACATTCTCTTCACCAAATTCAGCTTTGAAGTCGCGAAATTTTTGGTTGGATAGAGCTTTGAGTGGGGTAGTATAGAATACCCGCCGCCCCTGCCGGATCGCCCGATGAATTGCATATTCACCGATCAGCGTCTTGCCCGAACCCGTCGGGGCGCAGACGACAACCGATCTGCCTAAATTGAGTGAGTCCACCGCCTGAAGCTGAAACTTGTCGAGTGGAAATGGAAAAATCTCTTGTAGTAGTGCGGTGGTATCAACGGAGGTGGTCATAGCTTTAAACTGATCGGGCAATGGCGCGAGGCTAGATTGTGGCGGTAGCTAAGTCTCGATACTCTATAGTATATTCGCAATTTACGATCGCAGAAGGCAGGTCTTGGACTAACGGACAAAGGTCGCTGGTTTCTGAGACTTTTGTTTGATTCACTATGGGTTACAATGTCACGAGAGCCATACGGTAACAATCGTTGTTATTCGGTCTCAAGATTATCAAAGCCGCAAGCAGGAATGAGTAGGTTTATTCGATCGCGATTATCTAGGAATTGCCCGAATCCTCAAGCGTCTGATGGCATTTGGACTAATAACTGAAGCGCAATCTTTCGATCAATATTTACAGCAAATTTATCCAGAAAATCACGATTCGATCGACGGTAAAACGTTTTAGTATTGGACGAAGGCGATCGAGTAAGTTCACTTTCAAGTCGATCGACTAGATCGAATTTACCAAAATGAGATTACGCACAATTGTTTTTGCAGTCATCGTTTCAGTCACGATTTTGGTATGTATTGCATATGCGGCACCACGATTAGATCCGTCACCCCAAGCCATTGCTGCTGTGAATTCTTGGCGATCTGCGCCCGATTTGTTAAGTCGCTACAAAGAAGCTGACTTGAGATCGTCTTATGCTCACAAAATCTCGTTTGCAAAATTATCAACTGCGGTTAGATTTGTCCCAGCACCAGGACGCACTGGTTCCCAAGCGGCACATTGGTTAAATTTGCCCAGCGTTCCGACGATTCATACCGCTGACGTGCCCAAAAATTGGTGTGGGAAAGCAGCTCTAAATCTCGATCTATATGCCGCTAAAAATCTTGGTGAAATGATCACGGTTGGGGTGGCAAATAATCTCCCCAGTGATCCCAAAGCTTTTCGTGTTAATGATTACTTCTTAGCCAGTATCAAGGTGAACTGGAGTGGCTGGAAAACAATCAGCATTCCACTCAGTTCATTCACGATGGTACGTCGATCTAAGGCTTGGAAACCAGAAACACCATTCAAATGCGGACAGGATTCAAGTATTGGCTGGGATCGAGTATCGGGACTGTATTTATTTAGCAAGGTTTTTAACTACCAGCCCCATCCCAAGAGCGAGTTTTATATTGGCAAAGTATTCTTGGGAGCAGCAGCCGGAACAGTACCTTCGATCGTTAGTTTTGTAGATTATCCACTGCAATATAAATCATCGGGAACTGAAATTAGAGGAGCGGAAGGGGAACTCTTCAACCCAAATAGCCCTCGCACCCGCTGGTGGAATCATCCCGATGCCGAAATCAAAACTGATGCACCACTACAGACCCCATTCCGGCTTGGTGCTTATTTCCGCCATGAACGTGCTCTGCTCGAATATTTCCCCCGTTACGAGCCTGGGTATGTAAACTTCACGCCTCAAGGTGTCCCGACGATATTTACTGGGGGAAACGCGATTCAATTCGCGCAACGTGGCGGCAAATGGCAATCGATCGATCTCAGCAAGACTATTGCTAAATACGCCAAAGAAAAGCTGGGCTACAGCAAAATTTTGATGCACAGCGGTGGACATATTGAAGATTCAACGATTCGATTTGACAAAGATGGTGATACTTATGCTCTCGCCTGGATTAGCGATACCAGTGCCAAGCGGGATGGTTTGCTCTTACACAAAAGCGTTAAACGCAAGGAATGGGATGTCTACCAATTACCTTACAACCTAGCTCGGTTTGAAAAATTTGTTGGTCACAACAAAGATGCCTTAGCAAATCCTCCGGTAATCTATACTACCCCTCGAGAAGCTCCCACAGCAGCTTATCTGATCTTGCCAGAAAAGCAATCTAACGGCACTCTCTCACTAGGGGAAAAGCAACTAGTTTGTGAGCAATGCATCGAGACAATCCCACATTCTGGTTCAGGCACTCAGATCCTCAGCGATGGCGATGATGTATACGCCGTCTACGGTGTACCAATCCTCAAGCTAGAAAAAACCGACCCAATTTTCAAGCGCGGCTTGCCCACATATATTACTAAATATAATCGCACGAGTAAAAAATTTGCCGCTCCAGTCCTGGTGGGTTACGGCGGTACAAATGCCGCAGATGGACACAATTGGGCGGTGATGGCGATCGATAGCAAGGGTATACTCCATGTAATTATCAACGGGCATCACGATCCATTCGTCTATACCAAGAGTCTCCGCCCCCGCGACATCTCCGCCTGGACAAGTCCTCAGCAGGTTAGCAATGGCACATCATATCTGGGCTTAGTAATCGATCGACAGGATACGCTCTATGGTGTCAGTCGCAATAGTGAAACTGCCTATTACTTCGATTTAGCACTGCACCGTCTTCGTAGCGGCGGTACCTGGGAAACCAAGCATCTAGTAATGCCGTCTCGAAATTACTATCACGCCTGGTTCCACAATCTCAATATCGATCCGCGATCGGGTAAACTCTTCTTGAGCTATCGTTCACAAGCGATCGAACTGGACATTTTTGGCGATGACATCGAGATGATGCTCTATCAACGTCCAGATTTCGCACCACAGACGCTGAATTCAGATGGCAGCAACAAATACGTGCCGCGCACAGTAATTCAGGGATCTGGCAGTGGTGGATATGCAACCTACGAAATACCCTGGGACGAGCGGGCAATTTTGACTAGCTCTGATGGTGGTGACAATTGGCGGATGGCATTGAGCAAAGATCTGCAAGCACCATCAGGTTGTGCAATCGATGCCAACTTAATTTGTCGGTGATTGGTAACTAATTGGCAATGGCTTCAGAGTAGAGGTTTGAGGTTAATAATCGATCGCGGTGGTACCGGAAAACCGATATACTAGCCACTAACCGTTCCTTACACAGCACTAAGTATATGACTCGTTTAGCACTCCTAAGTGTATCTGACAAAGCCGGATTGATTGAATTTGCTCGTCAATTAGTCGAAAATTTTGACTTTGAGATTGTCAGCAGTGGGGGGACTGCTCAAGCATTGAAGGCGGCAGGGATTCCGGTGATGAAGGTGGCAGACTATACGGGTGCCCCAGAAATATTGGGCGGGCGGGTAAAAACATTGCACCCAAAAATACATGGCGGGATTCTGGCGCGAAGAGATCTACCCGAACATTTAGCAGATCTCGAACAGCATCAAATTCGACCGATCGATCTCGTCGTTGTTAATTTATATCCCTTTGCCGCCACGATTAGCAAACCTGGAGTCAGTCTAGCAGATGCGATCGAGCAAATCGATATCGGTGGCCCCGCCATGCTCCGCGCTTCAGCCAAGAATTTTGCCCATTTGACGGTACTATCCAATCCCGATCGATATGCTGATTATCTCGCGGAACTAACCAAAAATAACGGTCAAGCCTCAATCGAATTCCGTCAAGCTAGAGCATTGGAAACCTTCCAACATACCGCCGCTTATGATACGGCGATCTCTGGTTATCTGGCTGCCCAAGCAGAAGGATCTACAGCCTATCAAATCTCGGCGCAGCCATTGCAATCACTCCGCTATGGCGAAAATCCCCACCAGCCAGCCGCTTGGTATCAAACGGGCGCGATTCCCACAGGTTGGACAAATGCCAAAATATTGCAGGGTAAAGAACTCAGCTACAACAATCTCGTCGATTTAGAAGCCGCACGGCGAATTATTAGCGAGTTTGACGATACTCCAGCCGCGACAATTATTAAACACAATAATCCCTGTGGGACAGCAATCGGCAACACTTTAGTCGAAGCCTACGACAGAGCTTATGATGCTGATTCGACATCAGCCTTTGGTGGCATTGTCGCTGTCAACCAGTCACTGGATGCCGATACTGCCTTATCAATGAGCCAGACTTTCCTCGAATGTATCGTCGCCCCTGACTGCACTCCCGAAGCCGCAGCCATCTTCGCTACCAAGAAAAATCTTCGCGTGTTAACTTTGGCAGATCTGACCACGGGATCTAAAGATAATGTCAAAATTATTGCTGGCGGAATTTTGGTACAAACCGCTGATGAGGAGATCGAAACCACCGAGAGCTGGCAAGTTGTCACTACCAAACAACCAACGGCACCAGAACTCGACGAATTACTATTCGCTTGGAAAGTCTGCAAACACGTCAAATCCAACGCGATCGTTGTCACTAAAAACCGCGCTACCATTGGCGTAGGCGCGGGACAAATGAACCGCGTCGGCTCGGCAAAAATCGCCCTCGAACAAGCTGGCACTGGGGCTAACGGCGCAAGCCTAGCTAGCGATGGCTTCTTCCCTTTCGATGATTCAGTCCGCACCGCCGCCGCTGCTGGAATTACCGCGATCGTTCAACCTGGTGGTAGTATGCGGGATAGTGATTCGATCGCTGCTGCGAATGAATTAGGAATAGTCATGGTGTTTACGGGTATTCGTCACTTTCTACATTAGTGAATAGTGGATGGTGGATCGTGGATCGTGAAGAAAACTCGAAGAGTTGGGTGCTAAGTCCATAGTAAAGATAGTAACTAAGATCCTGAGATCTAGCTGCTTTCGTCCAAAATTACCATCCACTATTCACTATTCACTATCCACTATTCACTATTCACCAATCCGTGGAACTCAAAAACGTCATCATCGTTCATAAAGCCGGAGATCGTGGTAGCAAAGCTCTGGCTGAAAAATGCGCTAAACAACTCGAACAAATGGGCTGTGATGTCATGATGGGACCGAGTGGGGCGAAAGATAATCCCTATCCTGTTTTCCTAGCCTCTACCAGCAAGCAAATCGACCTGGCGATTGTTTTGGGTGGCGATGGTACCGCACTTACGGCTGCACGCCATCTGTCCCCCGATGGCATCCCAATTCTGGCGATTAATGCAGGTGGGCATTTGGGCTTTCTAACTGAGCCGCTGGAGCTATTCAATACTGACGCACCGATCGATGGTAAATTAATCTGGGAACGGCTATTCCAGGACTTGTATGCGATCGAACGCCGGATGATGCTCCAGGCATACATCTACGATGGGGATGACCGCAATTCTCCCCCAGATAGTGAGAGATTCCTCGCTCTCAATGATATGTGCATTAAGCCTGCTGCTGCCGATCGAATGATCACGTCCATCCTCGAACTAGAAATCGATGGCGAAATTGTCGATCAATATCAGGGCGATGGTTTGCTTGTCTCAACCCCGACCGGATCCACTTGTTACAATGTCTCTGCAAATGGCCCTATCGTTCATTCCGGCATGGCGGCAATTACCATCGCCCCCATCTGTCCTCTTAGCCTTTCCAGCCGCCCAATTGTGATTCCACCAGGTTCGACGGTGAGTATTTGGCCATTAGGTGATTATGAACTCAATACCAAGCTCTGGAACGACGGTGTACTTGGCACTTCGATCTGGCCAGGACAGCGTGTAGATGTGCAGATGGCCAACTGCCAAGCCAAGTTTATTATTCTCCGCGACAACTATTCCTACTACCAAACCCTGCGCGAGAAGCTCCTCTGGGCAGGCTCAAGAATTCGCTACGATCATCACCATACTAGGAATTAGTGAATGGTGAATGGTGGATAGTGAATAGTGAATACTGGATGAAATAAATATTCCAACACTCCCAGTCCCCCAGTCCCCCAGTCCCCCAGTCTCCCCATGCCCTCATCCTCACTCCCACCAATTACCTCTAATTACTAAAAACTTCAGCAAATTAACGCACGATTGCTAAGACAAATAGGGTGGGCAAAGCGAAACTAAACAGTTAGACTGTGGATTGAGAGTGAGAAAACATTTCTGACGATCGCTACAATCATGAATTAGATCTGCTCTATGACGGAAACGTTTGAGGAAAGTGCCAACTAGGTAACTTGACTGATGAGAGTGAAAATAAATAAATTGATATTTTAATTAACAATCGAAACTGGCAGAAATTTTAATAAGAGCTACAATCAAAAGGGTTTTCCTCTAATTGAGGATACTCTTCGATCGAAGACTATTAAACGTCATCAGTTCGAGACTAACGTTTTAGTTTGAGTAGCACCTAGCGACCAAACCAAATTGCAAAATGTTCAGCAAGCAACAAAACTATTGCCTGCAAAAATATGCTGCTTGGATTAGTTCATTGTTCACACTACAGGAGATAAGAGGACTCACACATGACCCAGACTAAAGACATGCTCGCAACCCTAACGACCAAAGACACCGACAGCGATGTTGAAGTGATGCTCGACGATGATGTCGAA
>JANNBD010000445.1:0-16377 GCA_031385105.1 Chamaesiphon sp. OTE_78_metabat_374 | reverse complement strand
CAACTCTCGATCGATCCAATCAAGATTGAATACCTGTGCATAAATCGGATTATAAACCTGGAATCTGCGATCGCGTTCGACTACCAATCCCGACAATCGAAGCTGCTGTTGTTCTGGGCTATTATTAATACTAAGGTCAGCACTATTAGTTAGGATCTGTCGATATTGTTCTAGTAAATAAACAGATTTGCCGCTATTTCCCAACAGGCGATTGGCAATTGTTTTAAGATGAACTGGATGATCTCGATCCTCCCAGTTGTTGATGATGCGCTGTTGCACGATTTCGACGATCGAATCTTGTGGGTATTCGACAACTAACTGACAGACTTTCTGGGTGAGAAAAGGTTGTCCACCTGTCCAGTACAGAATTTCGGTAATTGTTGAATAAGGATCGGCTACTATTCCAACCAAACCATGAATGAGTGGAGTCAAATCATTATTTAATTCAAATCCAGTTAGATCGATCGCGCGCCCGATATTAAACGGCGTAGATTGCTTATTGTCAATCAAATCTGTCGGTGCAGCTACGCCGATTAAGACAAATGATAAGCGTTGATATTTAGGGCTAGCAGCTCCACGTTCAGAGCAACTTCTAATCAATCTAAAAAAATCATCAGTATAGGAGTCTAGACTAATTACAAGATCGATTTCGTCAACAAAAATCACGACGCGACGATCAATCTGTTCGAGTAAGACTAGATCGATGAATTTGGCAAGTCGATTGATCTCCGCAAGTTCAGTGTGATCGCTCCAAAAAGTTTCGAGCTGTGACTCTAATCCAAATTGACTCGCTAGCTCATAAGCGATCGAATTGTACCATTGCCGCTCACTCACCCCTGCAACGCCAATTCCCGCCAGATCGATCTCAGCACAGACGACACCTTCCGCCTCCAATCGTTGAATTGTCCGCAGTTTGAGGCTGGATTTTCCCATCTGGCGAGAGTTTAGAACGTAGCAAAATTCGCCTGCGCGAAGATACCGTTCTAGATCTCGATCTGCCTGTCGTACTACATAAGTCGCAGCATCTGCCGGAAGACTTCCGCCAATTTTATAGGTTGTCATTTTGCCGATTGCCGATTTCCTATTGTCCGAGGGACAATAGTTATAAATATGGGTTTCACTCTTATATTTTCCTACTATTGGCGACGTAATAATATCGACTTCCCAAAGTCAATAATGACTTATTCACTCAGTGAGAAATTAGACACTCGTAAGTATTCTGAAAAATTATGGCTCGTCGATCATTGCAACTACATTCAACCTGTGTGGAAGTTGCCAAAGCAGCATTAAAAAGTAGTAGATACAAAACCCAGATTAGATTGGCGATTGAAGCTGAGATTCAAGCTCAATCAACAGTGAGCAGCTTTTTTTGTGGTAAACCAGTCGAGCGGGCTAATTTTACGAAGCTGTGTCAACTAGTCAACCTCGATCCCCTTGAAGTGGGTAAGGAACCAGCCCCACCCCTGAAAGTAGATGTTGCGCCGATTTTGACTGCTACCAAGTTTGCACGCCGGGAGGAAGAGCGGTGGTGCCAGGAATTACTCAAACCCCAGGCTGTAGTCAAGATTCAAGCTCCTTCTCAATTTGGGAAAACTACACTGATGTGGAAAATGCTCGATCGAGCCGAGCAGCAAGGACATCTGCCTCTATACTTAGACTTAAATGCGATCGAGCTATCGAGCTTTAAAGATCCGCAAACTTTTTTTCGGCGATTTATTTGCGAGATTATCAGTGAGATTGAGACACAATATCATCCAGACTGTCTGATTTTACTAGAACAATACGATCGACCAACTATATTACTTACGCCCAGTGCAGCCTTTCTCAAATATCTCGAACAGCTTCAACACAAAATCGCTAAACCATTGACAATCGGGATTAATAAACTCGATCGATTATTGGATTTTCCTGATACTGGAGATGAGTTCTTATTTCAGTTGCGAAATATGCACGAAAAAAGCAAGAAGCCAGGTGCATGGCAAAATTTTCGACTGTTACTAGCTTATTCTACGCCCAGAATCGAAGAATTTGTGACTGTCGTTGCCAATCGATCTCCCTTTAATGTCGGCAGTTTGATTCAGTTAGGGGAGTTTAGCTCTAGCGAAATTGCGACATTAGCCGCTGAAAGAGGAGTGGAGCTAGATTCGATCCAAATTGATACCTTGATGCAATTGATCGGCGGTATTCCTAGTTTAGTCTACCTAACGCTCGATCGACTCCAGGAGCAAGGCGGTGATTTAGCAGCCATCGCGCCGATTTATCAGGATCACTTGGAAAGCTTAGAATTCTGGTTGCAGGATCGAGATTTGTACTTACTGATGCAGCAAATTGCCACAAATTCTAGCGGCGTTGTCATCACTCGGAAGCAGCGGAGCCTTGTCCATCGCCTAGGCTTAATTAGTTCGACTAATAACCAGATCCAAGCTAGATGCGAACTCTATCGTCAATTCTTTGCTCGATAGCTCTTGGAGTTAAACTCGATATCGACTTTAGCGATCTCATCATTTCCAATCGATAAAAGGGACTAATGTGTAAATGTTGCAAGAAACATTTACACATTTTTTATGAAGCCGATCAATTTTATTCTCTCGATGTCGATCGTTGCACAAGGACTACTTTCGATCTCCAGTGTTCAGGCAATGACAGTAGTTGATTCCGATCCTAATCAAGTCGAATCTACTCAGAAAATTTCCCAACTAGACAATGCAACTATCTATTCTCGACTGGGTGACATTAAATTAGAGTCAGGAAACTTTAGAGGTGCTATTGCTGATTATGATAAATCTATTGAAATGAACCCTAATGATTTAGATGCTTATCATAATCGGGGATCAGCTAAACACAAATTAGGTAATAATCAAGGAGCAATTAGTGACTACAATAAATATATTGAATCTAATCCCAACAATGCTATTGCTTATTATAATCGGGGATTAGCTAAATATAACTTGGGTAATAATCAAGAAGCCATTAGTGATTTTAGTCAAGCAATTAAGTATAATCCTGAATACGATGATGCTTATTATAATCGAGGAATTATTCACAGTAAACTGAAAAATGAATACGAGGCAATCAATGATTATAGCAGAGCAATCAAGCTGAATCCTAGACATTCTTCTGCCTATAATAATCGAGGAGCGGAGAAAAATACATTGGGGGATAAACAAGGTGCAATTGCTGACTTCAATAGATCGATCGAGCTAAATCCTAATGGGGCTGCTGCCCATTACAATCGAGGAAATTTTAAATATGCAAGAGGTGATAAAAGAGGAGCGATCAAAGATTTAACCAGAGCTGCTGAATTAATTAAAATCCAAGGAAAGAATAGTGTCTTGAGATTCGACAACTAACTCAATTCTATTTTATCTAACCAGCATTTAATTTTTAGAAAGATGAAACTGCTCAATTTTGTATTTGCCACTTTTGTCTTAACGCAACAATTGTCTTCGGCTATCGAAGTAAATGCTGTGAGCATTACTGACTTTGATACTATGCAGCCTAGAATCTCACAACTAGCTGCCCAGCCCAAAATTCCCACATTAGCTTTTAAATATGTCCGTCCAAAAACTGCTGATAATGGTAGTCCATTTCCCAAAAAATCTGGGTATATCAAAGGATATCCGATTCAGTTCAAAGAAGGCTATTCAACCATAACGGTAAATAACTCCAAGAACAGTTCTGATGTCTTTGCAAAGTTATACGCATTAGATGCAATTCCACCACAGCCAGTTCGGGTATTCTTTATCCGCAAAGGTGAAAAGTTTACTGCTGATAATATCAAAGCTGGTAACTATGATGTTCGCTATCGAAATCTTAATAATGGCGGACTAGTTCGTACCGACACCTTCAATCTTGCAGAACCGATAACGCTTGAAGGAGCCACTAGATTCAGAAGCGTAACCTTAACTTTGTACAAAGTACCAAAAGGTAATCTGAAAACTTATCCACTGTCGGAACAGGAGTTTTAATAATTAGATTAATTCACAAGTTAGCAGGAGGATTATGCGATCGTCACTAGTTATCAGAGCTATATTGTTTATACTTTCCCTTGGCTCTTCTATTTTTATTGGCACAACAGCAGTTCAGGCGACTTCACCCCACCCTTTCTATTGGGAAAAGATTAATGTCGATCTGCAACTAGTTGAATCGGGAGACTTGCTAGTTACAGAAACTCAAACATACGTGTTTACGGCTCCATATACCAATCTACGCACTCGATACATTCAGCTCGATCAAATTGATGAGGTTCGAGATATCACAGTCACCGAAAATAATGCTCCAGTTGCCAATTTTCGCACATCAAAAACAGACGGAAGACAATACATTAGCTGGGAACATCCTTCGATCGCTAAATTTCCTGAGAGCCACACATTTGTGCTCAAATATCGAGTAGTTGGTGGTTTAGAAGTGGAAAACGATCAAACAAAACTCAAATGGATGGCAATTTTCCCCGATCGAAAAGCCGTAGTTAATTCTGCTCGAATCAGACTACAGGTGCCAGTTAAGCTCTCAGAACTTACTAAAAATTTTACGGCTGATGGCGTAACTACAACTGTCAGTCGGATCAACTCAACTACGGTTGATTTTATGTCAACAGGATCGATGGAGCCGAAAACTAAACTCCAAATATTAGGTGAATTTCCAACTACTACTCTCAATCTTAAACAGTCACAATGGCAATCTTCCTCTGGTAATGCTTGGTGGACTTGCTTGTGGATACTATTCGTGTGGATTTTCGGTCGCTTTTTCTCTGAAACGACTAATTCTAGTGGTGGCGGTGGCGGCTACGGTGGCGGCTACGGTGGTACTGACGGCGGTGGTGGCTATGGTGGTACTGACGGCGGTGGTGGTGGCTGTGGTGGTGGTGGCGGTGGTGATTAGAGCTATGTGGTAAACAAACAGAGAAGTCGTAATGAATTCAGTAGAAGCTGATTTATACAAACGTATTTGTGATTTTGAGTTAGATGATGCTAGTGCTAGTTTTCCATTTTCACAGAAACTAGCACGGGAATACAACTGGACAAGCATCTATACATTCAGAGTCATCCAAGAATATAAAAAGTTTATATTTTTAGGAATAGTAGCAGATCATATTGTATCGCCACCAAAGTCGATCGATCTAGTTTGGCATCTGCATCTAATTTATACCCACTCTTACTGGGACAAATTCTGTGGTGAAGTATTACAGCAATCATTTCATCATTCACCCAGCTTGGGTGGAAAGGGAGAAAAAACAAAATACGATCGACTATATCAACAAACTTTGGCAACTTATCAGATCTATTTTGGCAATCCTCCCGCCGACATCTGGTTTGAGACTTCAGCCCAATTACCCCGCAAAAGTTATGGAGTTATCACTAATCTAATCTATTGGCTAAGGCGGAGAAAGTAGCTGACTCAAGATATTTTATTTGATTTAGCTAAGTCCTGAATTTTATCAATATCTACAGCAAAAATGATGAGCATAGCACCTGATACTATTTTAGTCGATCGATACCAAATTCGAGAGCAATTGAGTCAAAAGGCTGGGCGATTAACGTTCTTAGCCCAAGATATTCAATTACAGAAACTAGTAATTGTCAAAATCCTGAGATTCGATTCAGATTTTCAGTGGGACGATTTAAAATTATTTGAACGAGAAGCCCTCACCCTCAAAAACTTAGATCATCTCGCAATTCCTAAATATCTAGATTACTTCGAGATTGAAACAGCAGATATCCGTGGTTTTGCTCTAGTTCAAACCTACATTGAGGCTCCCTCTCTAGAAAGTATTATTAAATCAGGGCAGAAGTTTTCTGAGTCAGAAGTAATTGAATTAGCTGATCGACTCCTATCTATTCTAACCTACCTACACGACCAACTTCCCCCAGTTATTCATCGTGACATCAAGCCTAGTAATATCCTCCTTACCAATCGTTCTGATAATCAGATTGGGGATGTTTATCTAGTAGACTTTGGCTCAGTTCAAACAGTCGCAAGCAAAGAGGATGGGACAATTACGATCGTTGGTACTTATGGTTATATTCCACTGGAGCAGTTTGGTGGGCAAACTACGATTGCATCAGATTTATACAGCTTGGGTATGACACTAATCTATCTAATTACTGGGACACATCCGGCTGGATTACCCTATGCTAATGGACAAATCAAATTTAATGCTGAAATTAGTAATCGGCTGCACCGTTGGTTGGAGAAGATGACTCAACCGCATCTTGACAAAAGGTTTGATTCTGATCTATCTGCACAAGCAGCACTGATGTCGAACGATAGAACTTATGGCGATTTTAGCTCGCTCAAACCAGCTCGTTGTAAATCAAAGCTATATCGAGATCGCGATCGGCTGGAAATTATTCTTCCTCGACGTGTTCTAAAAATTGATTCGGTTAAAACCAGAAAAATCCAAGATATCATAGATCATATTAACGGTTTGGGCTGTTTACTATGGATCGTAGTGTTTGTCGCATTATTTTTTTCTAATATTTCAATGTTTGGAAATTTTCTGGGCTGGTCTTTATTTATTTTCATAGTTGGTTGGATTGTCGTCAGTATGATCATGACAATCATTAATCGAACAAAGAGATACTGGGTTGATTCTCACTACAAACTAGTCATTAGCAACGAATCTATCTGGATCAGTGCCCGAACTATTTATCAGAGAAACACTAATCGGATCATATCGATAGATGAGCGATCTACGTCTGATTTCATTGTCTATAATCCTGGATATAGTTTTAATGAATATATAGATGGCGATAGTCAGGTTGTCAAGAGAGGATATGTTAGTATCAAGCCAGAGTTACAGATCCATTGCCAGTCTAGTCAATATTTGATTGGCGATAATTTATCCCAAGCTGAATTATATTGGTTAGGACAGGAAATGAGTGATTTCCTGAATTTAGAACTGCAAATAATCTATCCAACCCCCAGAACACTTTCAACAGAAGTATCTGATGATTTATAACATAGAGAAATTGTCATGAATTCAGTAGCAGCCAATTTGGATAGACATATTTGTAATTTCGAGTTGGAGCAGCCTCGAAATTTAGCTCACTCAGCATAATTGCTGTCGATCGATCCAATCTTATTACAGTAAACTATACAGAATTTGATTAAAAGCACATGGGAAACATCGTTGGCATCGATCTGGGTACTAGTAATTCTGTTGCAGCTTTCAAATTAGCAGATGTCGAAATAGTTACCGCCGCAGACAATACTGCACCAGATCGCAAATTGACTCGATCGATTGTAACGCTCCAAGATGGTAGATTAATTGTCGGCGAAGCTGCCTATCGTCAGCTCAATGCGGCACCTGAAAATACGATCTCTTCTATTAAACGACTGATGGGCAGAGGGTTCAACGATGCAGTTGTCCAAAATCAACTCGAACATTTTAGCTACAAAGTAACTGCATCCAGCGAGGGGACAGACAATAGCCTAGCCGTCTGGCTTGATGGCAAAGAACATACACCAGAAGATATTTCCGCTGCGATTCTTCGTCAAGTATTGGACAATGCTGAAGCATTTCAATCTCAGACGGGACAAAACAGTCGGATCACTGGTGCGGTAATTACGATTCCAGCTTACTTCAATGACAAACAGCGTCACGCTACTTTAGCTGCCGCACAACAGGCTAAATTAACGACAATTGAGCTTTTACCCGAACCAACTGCTGCGGCGATCTCCTACGGGTTTAAACCTGACTCAGAGGATGTCAGTACGATCTTGGTGTATGACTTTGGTGGCGGTACTTTTGATGCGTCGCTGATTACGACTGCTGGCAATCAATTTATCGAACTGGGAAAGGCTGGAGACTTGTGGTTGGGTGGTGATGATGTCGATAGTCGGCTGGTGAATCTGATTAAGCAAAAAGTTGCGGTGGCGGAAGGCTTGACAGATATTGATGGATTAGTTGCCAAAATGCCCCATTATCAACGGGTACGGTTCTTGCAAGATCTGAAGCTAGCTGCCGAGCGTGCCAAAATCGATCTCAGTCAGACGACATCGGCACTGGTGCAGCCTGCTACACCCTTAATTGATGAGCTGGGCATGGCGATCTCGATCGATGTTACAGTCACTAGAGCTGAGTTTGAAGCTCTGATTTTACCACTGATCGATCGAACCCTAGAAATCTGCCAGGATGCGATCAAGTACTCTGATTATCCCCAGGAAACAATCGATATTGTCCTGCTAGTCGGCGGTTCAGCCCAGATTCCCCTGGTGCAAGCGCGAGTTAAGTCAGTATTTGGAGCCGATCGAGTGGTAGTACATCCTCGCCCGATGTATGCTGTGGCGGAGGGTGCCGCAATTGTGGCAGCAGGATTAACGGAAAAAGTCAGCACGGTATCGCGCAATTACTGTATTGAACTCGAACAGGATCCGCGCTTTATCTTGGTAAAACAGGGCGAAATCTTACCCCTGATGAAAACTCATACCCTCCGCACTGTTGGTGATGGGCAAAGATTAATTCACTTTAAATTCTTTAGTCCTGATGATGTTCGCACCCAGCGGGAAACTGCGGGGCAGAAACAACAGTATGATGAATTAATTGGTGAAATGTGGTTGGTACTAAACGCGGCATATCCGAAGGATACCGAGGTATTATTGACGATCGAATTGGATGAACAACATAATTCAATTCAGATTACAGCAATCCTCAAGAATGATCCTTCGGTGCGTGAAAGTTGCTCCTTCTCACGGGGTGGCATCGACGAAAAGATTTCCCATCAAGTCGCCCAACAACTGCAAGAGATCAAACAATTGGATCTGACTCCACATGGAGTCGCCGAAGCCAATCGCCTGGTGGGCGATATCATGAAATCCGTCAATCAAATCAAGGACGGCAATGTCGCCCAACGCCAAGATAGGTTGGAGGAGGCACAATCTAAACTGAAAGAATTGGAAGTATTTGCCTCTAAAGATCTGACGACTGCTGGTTTCCTGCTCAACGACTTTCAGCTAGTGATCGGACATTGTAGTCAACATTTACACGATCAACAAATACCGATTATTGAAGAAATTATCGATCGATTACAGAACGTCCTCACTACCCAAAATCTAGCTGCTGTTGAGTCCTGTTTGACTGACGGTACCCGCGAACGGGATAATTTGCCAGATCTAATCAAAATGGTTTTGTACTGTCGAATCGGTGTTTCCCGTGCTGAATTAATCGAACCGACTCATGCCCGCTCAATGCGAATCAAATTCGATCGATTATTAGTAGCGATGAAATACAAAGATCTCGCTGAGATCGATCGATTGATCCAAGAATTGCTGCCAGACGTAAATACTTATGCGAGTCAGTCAACTACTACAGCTCAGATTAATACTGGTATTAAATAATCGATCTGATGAGTACTAAAATCACCTGTCCTGTTTGCGATCGATCTGAGCTAGAAATCAATATCTGTCCCAATTGTCAGACAGATTTAGCTTTATTACGGATGCTGACGGAGCTACCTTTACTAGAGCAAACTGACTCTAGCTTTCAGGTGCCAAAGTGGTTAGCGGTTGGAATATTATTAGTCTTTATGCTATTGGGTTGGTGGCTATGGGTACTTTAATTGGACTAGCAATGATCATTGCACTCCGATGGCTGATAATTTGGAAAACAAACAGAAAAAACCAGCCTAAATATGGCAGAACAGGCAATAGTTGGCAGTCATCCGAACTGAATCAGATTCAAAGGAGAATTAGAGAAAAACAACAGCAGTTAAAAGTCAAGCGGCAACAACAGAATGAGATCCGACAAGCGGAGACATTAAGTCAAGAGCAAGAGCGGATTAGACAAGCTGAACTGTTAGCGCAAGAGACAAAATCAAAGGTCAATCAATCAGCAGCTACTAAACAAGAACAAGATCGAAATCTGCAAGTTGAATTATTAATTAAACAAGCAAAGTATGCAATTGCTCAAGACTCGGAAATTTACAATCCCTTTGACTCTGATTTGCTGTTGGAGGCACTCGAATATTATCATCAAAGTTGTCTACTGATTAACAAAGATAGCTATCGACAGTCAATCGATAGTCTTCGGATTGAAATCCTCCGTCGTGAAGAATTCAAGTCATTATTTCGGACAGCAACTAAATATTTTCATGAAAAATACTTTGGATCGGCATTAACGACTTTATTTCTAGCCCAAGAACTATATTCACCACCCCAGTTAGTCAAGACAATCGCCGAGTGTGAAGATTTAGCTAGAGAGGAAAGAGTCTATCTAAAATCTCTAGACGAAGCGCGAAGGCTCAGTCATGCTGGCAAATTCAATGATGCCTTAAATATTATTGTGCTGGCTGCTGCTAAATTCTCACGCCAAGATGGTGCTGATTTGCAAGTTAAATTAAATCGAGTGATTGCGGCAACTGAACAATTAAAGCTAGGTAATACTCAGCAAAAATCAGGAGATATTAATGCTGCTAAATATCATTACACAGCAGCTCTTCAGCTAGTGCCAGAATGGAAAGAGCCACAGCTAAAGCTAGCGATGATTGACGCTCGAACTGGCGAAACTAGTGCTGCAATCGATCGATTAGCCACGATTGGTATTCCTGAGACTAAGTGCTTAGAAGGCTTGCTCCACAGCAGACAAGGCGCATATCAGCAAGCAAGAGAAATCTGGTCAAAGCTTGATAGCGTAAACGCTGCCTTGGCAGGTCGAGATTTGGTGCGAGAATATTGGCAGATGATCTCAACTGAAACGATCGAGCAATCTAGCCTAATTCAACTTCAAATCAAACAGTTAGTCGATCGAGGTGAGCTAGAGCAAGCTAGAACTATCAGTCTTGAATTTATCAGTCAGTTTGGTAGTGATTCGTTGATTGAAACCAATCTCAACAATTGTATCTTACCAGGAATTGAAGCTAAGATCTGGCAAACTGAAGACTGGCAAAAAATTGCAATCTTGACTCATGAGAACTGGTTGAGCCAGCCAAATATTAAATCATTACACAATTGGACAGTTGCCTTATACTATGCTAGTCAAACTGGTCACAATCTTGATCAGTTAATTATTGCTTGGCCGACAGCAATTGCGAATATCAGCCTCGATCCGATCTTGCAGGACATCCCTTGGCTGGGTGGAAAATCACCGTCCTTGAAAGATTTGAGCGATCGATTGTGGCAAATACTCGATCAACGAATTGAAGAAGTTAAAAATTTAGATTTACCAAAATATCTCGATCTGCGGGATTGCTACCGTCAAGACTTTTGGGCAATGGAATTTGCTCAAGCACAGCCAGACACAAAAATGATGCTAGGCGAATTAATCATTCTACCTGCTTGTTTTCAACGTTACTATCCACATTTTTCAGTAGGTGAAGAGCTAAAAGTGTGGAAGACTTTGTACACAAAGTGGGGTAAAGCAGTAGCCGCTTGTTTAGCCGGAGATCCGCAGCGGGCTGAAGTTATCAAAGCTGATTTAGAAATAAGTTCTAAGTTAGAAGAATTTGCTAGCCAGTTCATTTCATACAAACAAGGTTGCTATTATCTTCAGCAGGAAGATTGGCGAGCAGCTATCTATCCACTCAATGATGCTAAAGTAGCGATCAGAGCTAATTATCAGTGGCATGATGAAATCAATCAACTCTGCACAAATCACCGCCTCAAGATTATTGATTTTGAGGAGCATCTTGATTTTTCTCGATTTTGGAATGACCTATTACCCAGCAATCAAAGTGAGAGTTATTGTGTTGAGTATCAAGCTCTAAAAATTCAGTCAGACTGGTCTAAATCTCTGATTCCAGATGCCGAATCTTTAGCAAAAATCACAGATTTACTATACTATCATCCGCTCCATCCAATCGTTCAAGCAATGTTTACTCAAATCAATGACTATTGGCTCCAAAATAGTCAGTAAATAATATCTATGCCAGCTAAAATTGTTGAAAACCCTTATAAAATTCTAGCAGTTTCGCCGCTAGCTTCTAATGGTGAAATCACCAAAGCATTTGGTGTCGCTATGAAACTGCGAAAATATCCACCAGACATAATTGCTAAAGCCAGAAAAAGTCTGATGAATCCCGATGAGCGGATTGTTGCTGATTATTTGAGTCCGGTGATTCCGCGAGTAAACCGCTTTCGGATCGCCGATGGGAAGGGTAAAGACGCAATTGAATACCCAATCGCAGAACGTCTGACACCCGAACAGATCGATCGATTAATTGAGCTTGAAATCGATCGAATTGAACTGCAAGATCGAACCCAGGAGATCGATACAGAGCTAGCAAACTTAATTTGGGAGTGATCATTTATGTCAGATCGAGATCGATCATCTTCAGATAATTTGATCATTAGCAGAGCTATACAGCAGCAAACGATCGACCAAATCGGCTCTCTACTCAAGGAACGATTATCGCTCCAACAATCTTTAGCAGATCGAGCTGCAACTCATACGTCAAGTAATGAGCAGCTATTTTTAGAGATTTTAGAAATATTTGATACCTTAGAATCTCTGATTGATTATCTCCAAAATAATCCCCAATTAACTCAAAAGGCGATCGAACGGATTCCAAAATCTCTAAACACCATTCAAAGTAAACTCCTCGCTACCCTTGCCAGAAGGCAGGTAGCGCGCATTGAAATTACTGATCCTTCTGATTTGCAGTTTTGTCAGATTGTCGATACTCAGATCGATCCAGCAGTGGCAGCACCGATTATTTCCAAAGTAGTCAGGCAGGGATTTACAATTGATGAACGTCTACTTCGTCCAGTTGAGGTGATTGTTCAAAAGCCACCAGCTAGTAGTTAGCGTGGATCTGATGGTACCCACAAGGGGCACCCCTACAGATAACTTGTAGAGGTACCCTTAGATCTATGCTTGCTACTAATATTTTCAGACTTCGCCTAGATCTCAAATTACTTGATTTGGGCTAATTTCCGCAGCACAGATTCATAGCCAGCCATGTTATTTTGAGACTGGAATAATCTTGCAGCCGTCTTCAAGTCCTGGGTGGCGGCTGAATTAGCTTGCTGTTGAGCGTGCAATAATCCGCGACTGCTGTAGGCAAGAGCATGATTTGGTTGCAGACTAATTGTCTTGTTATAGTCAGCCATCGCCAGGGAGTAATTTTGGAGTTGAACTTGAACCAATCCTCGGTTGAAGTATAGTTCGGCATTACCTGGCTCGATCGCAATACCCCGATCGTAGTCTAGAATTGCCTTATCATATTCACGAGTTGAATAAAAGACAATACCCCGATTGAGGTAAGCCACAGTATAACTGGGCTTGAGGCGGATGGAACTGGTATAGTCAGCAATTGCAGCTTGACGATTGCCGGCCATGAAGTGGACGGCACCGCGATTATTATAAGCTTCTACTAACTGGGGCTTGAGTCCGATCGCGATCGTATAATCAGAGATGGCATTGGTGCGATCTCCTATTTCTGCAAAGATTACCGCTCGATTGAAATAGGCAGTTGATTCTTTGGGATTGAGGCTGATAATTTTGTTGTAGTCACTAATCGCACCAGTTCGATCACCGACTTCTTTTTTGGCGATAGCTCGATTAAAATAAGCATTGTACAAGCTCGGCTTGAGCGCGATGGCTCGATCGTAATCAGCAACTGCTGCTTGATAATTACCCCCTGCTCCTTTAGCTTTGCCTCTACCGTAGTAGGCATTTGCATAAGTCGGATCGAGCTTGATTACCATATTTTGGTCAGCGAGTGCTCCCTGCTTATCTCCAAGGTCGAGCTTTGCCAAGCCTCGATTGTAGTGAGCGTCTAGACTTTTAGGCTGAAGTTTAATTGCTTTGTTGTAGCTAGCAATTGCGGCTTGCTTATCCCCAGTTTGGGCGAGAATAATCCCTTTGCCAATCAGTAATTGTGGATCGTTGGGCTGTAAATTGCCTGCTGTTTGCATGTCAGCCATCGCGCCCAGACGATCTCCATTACTAATTCGAGCAAAACCACGATTGGCATAAGCTGGAAAAAATTTGGGATCGATCTCGATTGCCCGCGTGTAATCAGCAATCGCGCCCAACTTATCACCCATCACACCTTTGACGATGCCCCGATTGTTGTAGGCATCAACGAAGTTAGGCTGCAACTGAATTGCTCGATTGAAATAAGCGATGGCACCCTGCTTGTCCTGATTGCGATAGCGGCGCATCGCTTCCCTAAAATAGTCCTTAGCTGACTGTGGTGCTTTAACAATGCCTTTTGCCAACTGAAGCGGACTTGGGGTCATCACGCTCTGCCGATCTAGAGTCAGGCTAGACTGTGGATCGATCGCCAGTGCTGCCTCTGAGTGCAGTGTTGAGAGCACCGACACCAAAAAGGTGAAAATCAGAATCGGAATTTCATACATCCACGATCTGTAAGTAAGTTTCTTCTGATTGGAAATTTTCATTATTAAAATTGCAGTAGCTAAGTAAATCAGGGGTAGAAGCAGAATGTGCAAGGATAAATTAATACTAAGTAAACTACCCTATGGGAAAACTGTAGCACATCTGGGAGTTTTCACTGATTGGATCGATCGAGTAGTCATAGATCTTGCGGAATGAAAAGAGCATATCAACCGCCAAAAGACTCAATACCAAGACTTTTTGTGAATTGTTACAAAATTAAGCAGATATTTTTACCTATTGCAAAATTGAGATCATCGAACATTCAATCAGGCTTGGTAAGAAACTTATCACAAATCGAGCGCGTCAACTAACTTAGAATTCGACTACACCAGATTTATTCAGCTCAAATTCTCGTCCTCACCGTCGATCGGGATTGCCAAATCCAGATAAAATCTAATACATGCAACGCTTAACTCACACATCTCATCGCTCCTGTCATTGGGGATGGCTATTGATCTGGTCGTCGATCGTTTTTGGCAGTGTTCCGGCCATTCAAGCTGTGCCAGTCATCGCCCAGCAGCAAAACTCTCAAGGATTGTCAATTCAAGCGGACACTCAGGAAGCAAACTCAAAAACCGAAGTAGTTACGGCTAGAGGCAACGTCCGAATTAACTATCCTAGTCGTAAGGTACAGGGTCAAGCGAGCCTTGCTCAATATTATATCAAGCAAAAACGAATTGTGCTGACAGGCAATGTATTGATTAATCAGAACGGCAATACAATAGAAGGCGAAAGCGTAATTTACCTGATCGAAGAAGGTAAGTTTATTGCCAATCCCAAAGTCAAGAAACAAGTTCGTAGCAGCTATCTCGTGCCCGAACAGGGCGGTAAAGGACTAACAATTTTAGCCAATACCCAAGAAGCCAACACCAAAACTGAAATAATCACCGCACGGGGGAGTGTAAAACTCACCTACCCAGATCGCAAGCTCCAAGCGAGAGCAAATACCGCTGAATATAATGTCAAAGCCAAGCAAGTTATCCTATCAGGAAATGTATTAGTCGTCAGCAATGGTAGCAGCCTCCAAGGTGATACGATTACCTACCTAATTGAAGAAGGTCGGTTTGTCGCCAGACAAAAACCAGGCATCCCCGTCCAATCAATCTATATTATTCCCGACCAGGAGAAAAGTAATAATTAGCGTGGGGACGAGGGGACAAGGGACTAGACAAATATAGTAGTCTACCTTTCGTCGCCTAATACAAGTTTTTCTCCTCGTCTCCCAGTCTCCTCGTCTCCCCGTCTCCCCATCCCCAAACCCTGTCCTGTGAAAATTGTCCTCGAAAATGTCCACAAATCCTACGGCAAGCGCAATATTGTCAATAGTGTTAGTCTCTCAGTATCCCAGGGTGAAATCGTGGGATTACTCGGTCCCAATGGTGCAGGTAAGACCACCACATTTTATATTGCTACTGGACTGGAGAAGCCCAACCAAGGCAAGGTTTGGCTAGATGATGAAGATATTACCAGCTTGTCGATTCATCAGCGGGCACGGCGGGGAATTGGCTATTTGGCACAGGAGGCGAGTATCTTTCGGAGTTTGACTGTACTTGATAATTTGCTGCTAGTAATGGAGCAAACCCACGTACCGCGAAAGCTCTGGGATCGCAAGTTGACTGAATTGATTACTGAATTTAGTCTCGAAAAGGTCGTCAATACATTGGGTAGTCAGGTATCTGGTGGGGAAAGACGAAGAACCGAAATTGCTCGATCCCTGGCTGCGGGAATTGATGGGCCAAAATTTCTCTTCCTGGACGAACCGTTTGCCGGAGTAGATCCGATTGCGGTAGCTGAGATTCAAAAGATTATTGCCAAATTACGCGATCGAAATATGGGCATCCTAATCACCGATCATAACGTCAGGGAAACACTTGCTGTGACCGATCGAGCATACATCATGCGCGAGGGTCAAGTCCTAGCTTCTGGCAGCACAGAAGAGATGTATAGCAATCCCTTGGTGCGACAATATTACCTGGGGAGCAATTTTCAGTTTTAGCGAGTAGTGGGTGGTGGATAGTGAATAGTGGATAGTGAAT
>JANNBD010000404.1:0-19632 GCA_031385105.1 Chamaesiphon sp. OTE_78_metabat_374 | reverse complement strand
CCTCTATATCTCGTTTACTCAACTTTATATCTCCTATTCCCTCTTCTACAATCGTGTAAGTACGTAGTCGGGGGTAGTTTTTTTGTAAATTTTTATGGGGCAGGCTGGTGAGTCAATTTATGCTTTATTTTGCCAACGGTTACAAGCTGGATGGTTAGGTGGTAGTCAGGGTAAATCAATTATCGATCGATCTCATCACAGGTTAGCTGATTTTGCCAGATCGAAACCCGATTTCATCTCGATTTCAACTACTAATTTAACTGAATTTGTCGCTGATTTTATGGCGGGGTGTCGATTGGGCATCCCAATTTTTTGCTGTAATCCCTACTGGGGTGATATGGAGTGGGCACAAGTATCTCAAATAACTAGCCAGGTAAATTTGCACCAGCACCAGAATACGATTATGGTTCCGACTGGCGGGTCGTCTGGAGAGATCAAATTTGCGATCCATACCTGGGAAACTTTGAGTGCATCTGTCTGGGGATTTCAGGAATTTTATGCAGTAGATAAAATCAATGCAGTTTGTATCCTGCCACTCTATCATGTGAGTGGTTTGATGCAACTAGTTCGATCGATCCTCACTGATGGTAAGTTATTAGTTACGAGTTTTCAGCAGCTTTGTACGGATCTAAATTTAATCACTAGTCAGATTGAATTAGAGGATTATTTTATCTCTCTTGTCCCCACTCAACTAGCCAAGCTATTAGATCTAAATTTCCAATGGTTGGCGAAATTCAAAACAATTTTACTCGGTGGTGCGCCTCCAAGTATTGAGTTATTGACAAGAGCGAGAACTGCTCAACTGCCGCTGGCTTTAACCTATGGCATGACTGAAACTGCCTCACAGATTACCAGCCTAAAACCTGCTGAATTTTTAGCTGGAAATAATAGTTGTGGGGTAGCTCTACCTCATGCTGTGATTAAATTAAATTCGCCAGATTGTGAGATTCAAATTGAGGCTAAATCATTAATGCTGGGCTACTTTCCGATATTTAACTCAGCTACTTATTTTGAACCTGACGATCTAGGATCGCTTGATTTAGCAGGATATTTAACGATCTTAGGTCGAAATAGTGGCAAGATTATTACAGGTGGTGAAAATGTCTTTCCGATCGAGGTCGCTAATGCGATCATGGCAACAGGATTAGTAGCAGATGCGTGGGTAATTGGCTTACCCGATCGATATTGGGGACAAGTAGTTGTGGCTGTATATGTTGAGAATAAAATTCCCGTTTCCACTGATATACTGTCCCAGGCAATTGCAGGTAAGATCAGTAAGTACAAAGTCCCTAAACAGTGGATCTCTGTTTCTCACATCCCCCGCAACGCTCTAGGAAAAGTAATTATTCATGAATTAAAAGCACTTCTGAATTAATAATTATTAATCTAACCTCTGGCATATCCATGAGAACGACGGACTGTCCGCATTGATTGAGCCGGAACATTTGGGATTGGAATTGGCTTGGGCGCATGGTCGGCTGAGATGGAATGCTGTTTGAGTTTTTTGCTGGCTAAATCAAAGGCACTCCAAATTGCGACATAAATATCCTCTTGATAACAATCGGGGGTTGGCTCTCGATCGATCTTCAGATCTAGCTGTGATAAATTAAGCACAATCCGCACCTGATAGATACCTGTTTGACAGAAGGCTGGCACGATCACATCCACTTTACAGTTAAGCAGATCGCTACATTCCTGCTTGAGTCGAGTAATTCGTTGTTGCATCATATCTCTGATAGCATCAGGAAGATGTTGGGCTGCAATTACTCGCGCTTTATTAACGTTACAGAGAGTCGATGTTTGCATCTGTGCTGGTGGTTTGGTAGATGTTGATATCATTAGATTTCCACCTGAACACAGGCGATCCCCACTGCTTGATATAATCGTTACAAATGTTTGAATATAATATTTGGACACAACGTTTTGCAGATCGAAGCCAAAGCCCTGAAGTAAAAATATCTAGTGGGAACGTTTGCACTCCAAAGTCGATCTATTGACAGTATCCATAATTTATTTCAGATCTAGCTAAGATTTAATATGCAGAAGACTTTTATCCTCAGTGTAATTATCGGTGGAATATGTGGAAATATCGCTGCCCCGATTTCGCTTCAGCCAGCTACTGCTGCGCCACTGACCCAGCTTAAGCGGTCATCCGCAGCACAGCCAGCGAAAATCGAGTTACTAGCCCCTGGAGCCGAACCACGCCGCGCCCTCAAATTTCGACCAGCCGTCAATAGTAAGCAAACAATGACCATGACGATGGGAATGTCAATGGATATGAGCATGGGTAATAGCCCTATGCCCAAAATGCAGATTCCTAAAATGGTAATTAAGATGGATCTGAATGTCCAGAAAGTCGATCCATCTGGAGATATTTACTATAATTTTGCTTACGGAGACATCAAAGCGGTTGCTGATCAAGATACAGAGCCAGCGATGCTTGCAGCCATGCAGAAAAGTCTCAAAAGCTTAGTTGGAATTCAGGGTAATATTGTTATTAATAGCTCTGGTCTAGTCAAAAGCAAGAATTTGATCTTCCCTAAAACAGTCGAGCCAACGCTCAAACAAACACTGGAGCAATTCAATACATCAATGGATCGCGTTTCTACTCAGTTACCGACTGAAATGCTGGGCGTGGGTGCGAAGTGGCAAGTGAATGACTCAATTGAGTCAGGTGGGATTAAGTTCAATCAATCTTCGATTTATGAAGTTGTGGAAATTAATGATGTGGAGATGAAAGTACAAACCAAAATTACTCAATCAGCACTCCCCCAAGATCTCAAACTGCCCAATTTAGGCAAAAGTGTTAAAGCTAAACTAACTTCACTGAACTCTAAAGGTGAAGGTCAATATCTAGTTAGGTTTGATTCACTACTACCGATTTCTGGAAAGATCTCAGTCAATACAAATAGTAAGATGTCTATTCAAATTAGTCCAAAGGAGGCACCTTCTGATATTGTAAATAATATGATGATCGATCTCAATATATCTGATAAATAATCCCCAATATTTCATCTGTCGAGTCATCTATAGTTTGCGGGCATTGCCCGCTTTACAGTCTACGTGTTCTTGAATCGTCTCCAGCTACGTCATTTTCGGAATTATCAGGAACAGTCAATCATTTTCTCCGCACCCAAAACAATTTTACTTGGCGACAATGCTCAAGGTAAATCTAACCTGTTAGAAGCGGTGGAGCTGTTGTCTACACTCAAAAGTCATCGAGTTTCACGCGATCGAGATTTGGTACTATCAGGAGAGAGTGAAAGCAAAATTACGGCTCAATTGACCCGCAAACATGGCTCGATCAATCTAGGCTTAATCATTAGAGAAAAAGGTCGGCGTACAGCGATCGTCAACACTGAAAATCTCAAGCGACAGCTAGACTTTTTAGGGATTTTAAATGCTGTGGAATTTTCAGCATTGGATCTAGATTTAGTTAGAGGAAATCCTGAAACTCGGCGGCAGTGGATTGACTCATTATTATTTCAAATTGAACCAGTTTATGCTCACATCCTGCATGAATATCAGCGCGTATTAAAACAGCGCAATAGTTTGCTCAAGCAAGCCGAGCAGCGCACACTCGATCCAGATGAACTAGTATCATGGAATCACCAACTAATTGTCACAGGGACAAAAGTAATCCGGCGCAGAGTCAGAATTATCGATAGACTAGCACCAATCGCTCAAGTCTGGCATACTAAGATTAGTAAAAATACCGAACAATTAAAGATTACCTATACGCCAAATATTATCGCGATCGAGAATACCCCCGAATCAATCTATCAAGCATTTGCCGATAGATTATACCTCCGCCGAGTAGCCGAAGAAAGTCTCGGAAATACTCTAGTTGGCCCTCATCGAGATGAAATTGAACTAACTATTAATGATACACCAGCCAAATCTTATGGCTCTCAAGGGCAGCAACGCACTCTAGTTCTAGCACTTAAATTAGCCGAGCTAGAACTAATCGAACAAATCGTCGGTGAGCCACCCTTACTACTCCTCGATGATGTCTTAGCTGAACTCGATCTGACGCGCCAGAATCAATTATTGAGCGTGATCGAAGATCGATTTCAAACCCTAATTACCACTACTCATTTGGGAGCATTTGATGCCAAATGGTTAGACTCATCTCAAATTTTGCACGTTCGATCGGGTAAGATTGTCCAGGCTTAGATCTTAAGATTAAGCCTAAACCCTAGATGGTGGGCAGTGCCCACCCTACGCGATATCTACTTTCCTAAGCTTGAACTCTAGTTGAGCGTGTTGGGTTGTCTCTTGACAGAGAGGCTCCGCCAACATTCTTCAACCCAACCTACAGATCTTGTTTAGAGTGCTCACTATCCACTATCCACCATTCACTATCCACCATCCACCATTATATGAGTGACGAATTAGTAATTCCCCAGTTAATTGTTGGTTTGGGAAACCCTGGCATTAAGTATGCCCAAACTAGACACAATGTTGGATTTGATGTGTTGGATAGTTTAGCTAAACGCTGGCAGATTGGCTTTAGCGATCGCAAGCAGTTTCAAGGGATTGCAGGCGAAGGATTTGGGAGTAATAATGCTAAGATTAGATTACTAAAACCACAGACTTTCATGAATCTTTCTGGTCAATCAGTCCGATCGATGTTGGACTGGTTCAAGCTATCACCAGAGTCTGTTTTAGTAGTTTACGACGATCTGGATTTGCCACTGGGGAAAATTAGATTGCGACTGTCAGGTTCGGCTGGTGGACACAATGGAATGAAATCGATTATCTCCCATCTAGGCACTCAAAATTTTCCGAGAGTTAGAATCGGAATTGGTAAAAGTGCGGGAGAGAAAGACACAATATCTCATGTCCTCGGTAAGTTTTCGGCAGTAGAAACACCAATCGTTAATGAAGTAATCTATCTAGTGAATGATTCGATCGAAATGAGTCTCAAGCAAGGCATGGAAAAAGCCATGAGCCGCTACAATAGCAAATCGATTCCAGTACCAGAAATTGAGTGACTTAAATATATATATCCAAATCTAAGATCTAATCCACCCATCGATCGATCCCTGATGACTTATTGCTGCGACGATTAGGTTGATTAGTTGTGGTGAAAGTGTCGGTACCTTGAGAAAATCGATCCGCACTGATATGTTTGATTGTTTTAGCTTTCCGAGCAACTGGCTTAATCATCACAACTGAACGAATGGGAGCTTTACCAAGTTTAGTGGGAGTCGATGATTTGAGCCGAATATTCGCAAGGATTGCTTCGGTTGGTTGTCGAGATCCGGTGATGACTACCGCAGCTTTGGTTGTGACTTGACTGGTGAGGAAGGGTTTAGAACGCTGCTGGGGCTTGGCGATGACTGGACAAGGCAACACAACTGCCAACATGGATACTGAAATGGCAATCCCTAGACGATGGCTGAGGTTGGACATTTTTACAAAATTCAATACGACTTATCTGTTAACTTACCCATTGCGATCGAGATAACTCTCAATTAAGAATTATTAATTTAAGGGATAAGTAGGGTTGACTCACCAAAAAATATCTCCCACCAGCCGCCAAGAATGCTAGGATCGCAAACAGCAAGAGAAGAAGACAAGCAAAAATAAGGACAACCTAATGGCAGAGATAAATAAGTCAATATCCTTCGACGGTAGGGATATCAGGCTTAAGGTTGGAGTATACGCACCCCAAGCTGGTGGTAGTGTATTGATTGAATCTGGCGACACCAGCGTTTTAGTTACCGCAACCAGAGCGAAAGGACGGGAAGGAATTGATTTTCTGCCGTTGCTTGTAGATTATGAAGAGCGAATTTATGCAGCCGGACGGATCCCTGGGGGATTCCTGAGGCGTGAAGGCAGAGCACCAGAAAAAGTCACATTGATTAGTCGCTTAATTGACAGACCAATGCGTCCGTTGTTTCCAGACTGGTTGCGCGATGATATCCAAATTGTAGCGACTACAATGTCCTTGGACGAAAACGTCCCGCCAGATGTCTTAGCGGTGACTGGGGCTTCGATGGCAAGCTTACTCGCTGGACTCCCCTTCAATGGCCCGATGGCGGCAGTCCGCGTCGGCTTAGTTGGAGATGATTTTATTATCAATCCCACCTATCGCGAAGCGCAAATTGGTGACTTGGATCTAGTTGTGGCGGGTACTCCTGACGGGATCATCATGGTCGAAGCAGGTGCCAATCAACTCCCAGAGCAGGATATCATCGAAGCGATCGATTTCGGTTATGAAGCGGTACTAGAGTTAATTACCGCGCAACGGGAATTGCTCGCAGAACTAGGTATCAGCATCGTTCAAGCGGAGAAACCCGTTAGCGATCCTACCCTGGAGAACTTCCTCCGCGATCGTACCACCGACAGCATCAAGCTAATCCTCGGTAAATACGAACCAAAAGGTGTGCGTGATACCGAACTAGATGCGATCAAAGCCAAAGCAGTCGAAGAAATCGCCGCTTTACCAGAAGAAGATCCAATTAAAGTCGCCGCAGCTAGCGATAGCAAAGTTGTCAGCACCCTGTTCAAAAGCATCACCAAGAAAATGATGCGTCAACAGGTAATCGAAACTGGACGACGAGTTGATGGACGGGCACTCGATGAAGTGCGCCCAATCTCCTGCTTTGTTGGCGTACTGCCCAAACGGGTTCACGGCACAGGTTTATTCAATCGCGGTTTGACTCAAGTGCTGTCTGTTTGTACCCTCGGTACTCCAGGTGATGCTCAGGATCTCGGCGACGATCTCAATCCCGAAAATACCAAACGGTATATTCACCACTACAACTTCCCCCCTTACTCCGTGGGTGAAACGCGACCCATGCGTGGCCCTGGTCGCCGTGAAATCGGGCATGGTGCGCTAGCAGAACGGGCTTTGATTCCGGTATTACCAACCAAGGATGAGTTCCCCTATGTCCTGAGAGTCGTCTCAGAGGTACTCTCGTCCAACGGTTCGACCTCGATGGGTTCAGTTTGTGGTTCAACCCTCGCATTAATGGATGCTGGTGTGCCAATCACTAAGCCCGTCAGTGGTGCAGCGATGGGTCTAATCAAAGAGGGCGACGAAGTGCGCGTTCTCACTGATATCCAAGGGATCGAAGACTTCCTCGGCGACATGGACTTTAAAGTTGCAGGTACCGACACCGGAATTACTGCCCTGCAAATGGACATGAAAATCAGCGGTTTACCGATGGTGACGATTGCCGAGGCAATTAACAAAGCCCGTCCCGCCCGCTTACATATTCTAGAGAAAATGCTGGCCGCGATCGACAAACCCCGCGAAGATCTCTCACCTTATGCCCCACGCTTACTCACCTTCAAAATTGAGCCAGAACTGATTGGCTTGGTGATTGGACCTGGTGGTAAGACAATCAAAGGAATCACTGAGGAAACCGGAGCCAAAATCGATATCGATGATGATGGTACCGTCACCGTTTCCGCCGTCGATAACGACAAAGCCAAACGCGCGATCCAAATCGTCCAAGGCTTAACCCGCCGTCTGAACGAAGGTGATGTCTATTTAGGTCGCGTGACTCGGATTATTCCGATCGGTGCCTTCGTGGAGCTATTACCAGGCAAAGAGGGGATGATCCACATCTCCCAACTCGCCGATCATCGCGTCGGTAAAGTCGAAGATGAAGTCGGTGTTGGCGATGAAGTGATCGTCAAAGTTCGCGAAATCGACAATAAAGGTCGCGTCAACCTGACTCGGTTGAACATCCATCCCGATGAAGCTGCCGCAGCCAGAAAAGGGTAGAGTTCTGAACTAATCTAATTTGTTGTGTAATATTACCAGTCTGATGCTTCGATCGGGCTGGTATCCTAGTTTTGTAGAGTGAGATAGAGATAAGATCTGATTTCTTATAGAATAGAAGAAATACCACCTGTAGAACAATGTTGACAGCAGTTGAAGAAATTGAATCTGCAATTCTCAGACTCTCTCCAAAAGAGTTAGGCCAACTTGCCGAATGGGTTTTAGATTTAGACGAACAAAATTGGGATAACCAAATTGAACGAGATAGTGCAGCAGGAAAGCTAGATTTCCTTGCCAAAGAAGCATTGGAAGAACTAGAAAGCGGCGATAGCCGGATGCTCTAATGCACTATACAACTAAGAGATTTTGGAAATGCTATGATGCTTTGCCAGCAGATATTCAGCAAGTAGCCGATCAAAGCTATGAATTACTAAAAGCCAATCCATCACATCCATCTCTACATTTCAAGAAGGTTGGAGAATCTTGGTCAGTTCGGGTAGGGAAAGGTTATAGAGCTTTAGGTGTGGAAACGACCAAATGTATTTCATGGGTTTGGATTGGCTCACATGCAGAATATGACAAGCTGCTCCGATGAGGATATCTCTGGGATATGGTAGTCAGCAGAGAAATATAATTAAGGATAAATGGTCGATCGAATTCAGTAATAGCTCAACGATGAGTTAATGATAAAATTTCTGTACTATCTCAACCTGTGGGGTAAACTTCGATGACGATCGTAACAGCAAAATGGAGTATTCAAGATTATCATCAGATGATCGAGACAGGATTACTTGACGAGCGAAAAGTAGAGCTAGTACATGGGGAAATTATTGAGATGTCACCAGAAGGTGCCCCACACTCGTCCTATTGTGGCGAAATTGCGGAGTATTTACGCAGAATATTGGGGAGTAGAGCTAAAGTCCGTGAAGCTCATCCCATAACTTTAGCCGATAACTCAGAACCAGAGCCAGATATTGCCATCGTCAGAAATAGATCCACATTGTATCGCGATAGGCATCCCCAACCAGCAGATATCTTATGGTTAATTGAGATTGCCAATTCTACACTTGCTAAAGATCTAGGGATGAAAAAAGATCTCTATGGGAATGCCGGAATTGCGGAATACTGGGTATTAAATTTACAAACAAAAGAGCTAATTGTCTTCCGCGATCTGACGAATCTTGGCTATCAATTGACCACTAGTTTGACGACTGGGATCATTTCCCCGTTAGCTTTTTCAGATCTGGAGATCGATATTCAACAGCTACTCGCTTAGATTTGAGTCGAATCGCGATTCGGTAATAATTCATCCCGCAATTGGGAAATAATCGATCGATGGTTGTCAACACTACGATTAGATATGATAGCCAGACGACTAGATTTGAAGTTTTCATCACGGCTTATCGAGATCCGACCTTATCTCGATCGAATTGACCAACAGTTGTCTCCGCAGCACCGATTAATTCAGCTACTCGGATTGCCGACGTAATCGCACCTTCATGCAATCCATCACAGAGATAAGCACCAGCATGGTAGGTATGATATTCACCATTGGTGCTGACTACCTCCTCGCGGTAGCGGAAAGCCTTCACTGTGTACAATGGCGTGTGGTGTTGCTGGGTATGAATGATCTTGCGTGGATCGATCGAGTCTTGAAGGTGAAACGCCAAACTATACGACAGGGGTGAGTTCAGTCCACATAGTTGGTTGAGATAGGCATTGTAACCCCAGCCACTGGGAGTTTCAAAGAAATCAAATTCGGTGATTTGGTGGATGCCAGATCGATCGTACATCGACCTGTCAGTGTGGATTGTGGTCGTGGCATAATTGGGTTGCCATGCTCCAAATCGTCTGATCTCAGCAGCAGTAGGATCGGCGAGTAGCTCCAACACTTGATCGGGTGGTGTCGCAAATACCACTTTATCAAACAACCGAGGCACAGTATCGGCTAACTGAAGCTTTACGCCGCCATCAAAGGTCCGCGAGATGCTGGTAATTTGAGCATTTAGGATCACCGTCCCCCGAAACCTTGCCAGAATTTTCTCGACATAGGAATATACCCCACCTTTGATTCGCACCCATTCCGTCATCACATAATCACGCAAGGCAGGAATTGCCAACTCTGCGGGAAAATCATCAATTAGCTCAAATGGCATTGAATAACTGTACATTGTCAATAATTTGATCCAGTCATTTCTGGCTGATTTGCCGCGCAGATAATCTGATAATGGTCGATCGTAAAGCTGGGGAGTTTTTGCCAACTTCAGTTTTAATCGGAGCAACATGGATTGAGCATAGATGCTATCCAATCGGAGATATTCGAGCCATCCTCGCACTCCCGTAAAGTTTTTGCGAATCGTGGTAGCCGAGAGCAAATGATGGCCGTCTTGAAAGAATAACGCCGAACCGAGATCGACAGGTTCTAGCTCTACGTCCAGTTCTTTCATTAATGCCAGAAAATTGTGAAACTTGAGCGTAAATTCTAGTACCCCAGCTTCGAGACATAAACCAGCATTTTGTGGGTCGGTAGTGACATTCTGATTGAGTGTGCGAATATGTCCGCCCAAAATTGGTTGATTTTCAAATACTGTGACTTGATGTCCGATTTTGTCTAGCAAATATGCTGTCACCATACCGCTAGCTCCACCACCAATTACCGCTATTTTCATACTCTTTCTTCCGGTAAGTTTCGCTAATTTTCACATTAGTGAAGTTGTTGCTCAGGCTTAGTGGGATCTGTGAACACTTCCCAAGCAGCTTTGGCAGCTTTAATCACCCGATCGTCAATATCTTCGATGCGATCGATTTAACGATCGAGTCCCATTACCTTCAGGTTAAGAGAATACTATGAGGAACTTGTGAGGTTCGAGGCAAAAATACTAATAATTCCATGTGGCTGGTGTGTGTATCCCAGAGCAAAGCCGCTACTGTCACTGTCTTGATCGCTGTAACACCTAAGGATGATTCGCTGCGAATGGTGATATTCATTAGCTTTGGTTGACTCTCCAGTCAACTGGATACTTTATCTTAGTATGTGATAGTTTCAATCAATTACCATGCACGTCTTACCAGCCACTGCCATCAAGATCGGTGAATTGTCGGCTAGAAGCCAAGTCCCGATCAAAACGATTCGGTACTATGAGGAGATTGGGCTATTGCCGCAGCCAGATCGCACCGAAGGTCACTTTCGATTATTTCCGCTAGAGACTGTTGCTCGCTTATTGTTTATCAAACGCTTGCAGCTATTGGGTTTGAGTTTGCAAGAAGTGAAGGAATGTTTAACTGTATTCGATCGCGGTGAGCTACCTTGTGCTGATTTGCAGGTGAAGCTCGAAAGCCATATTAAAACGATCGATCTGCAAATTCAGTCGATGATGACGTTGCGTCAGCAGCTAGGCGAAATTCTCCAAGACTGGGATGAAAATCCTACACCCCAGGCTAATATTATCTGTCCAAATTTGCAGACTTAGGGGGTTGACTCTCCCCTAGAGTGGAGATTGTAAGATGTGATTAATCTCTTAATTAACAGGAATTAAAGCTATGACTACGACATCAATAGTTTGTACTTGCAGCCCCTGTACTTGCACAGTTTGTCTGTGTGGCACAATGGTAAAAAATAATTGTTGCTGTACATCAAAACAGGCTACTACTGACTCCTTAGCTGCTACTGTCTCGATCGATACCAACAATTAAGATCTGATCATTTAGATCAACTAAGCCATTAATCAGGCGATTTTGCTCGATCGGCAAAATCGCTTGTCCATGTAAGATCTCATGGGTAATTACATAGTGCATTAATGTGCCCACAAACATTCTCGCGGCAATTTCTGGATCGGCATAATTTAGACTGGGCTGATTTTCCAAGTAGTTAATTAACTGTTCGATCATCGGTTTTTGAATTGTTTGAACAAAGAATTGTGCTAAATTAGGAAAGCGTCCTGACTCCCCCAGGGTTAAGCGCATAAATGTCAGCAGCGGCTGTTCTGGCGAAAATTTACTCAAGATGCTTGTTGCTAGATGTCGTAAGAAAATCTGGGGCGGTACTTGCTGCAAAAGTGGATCTTGCAGGTTGGAGAGAAATTCTTTTGGTAATAACTGATTAATCAAGGCTGTAAATAAGCCTTCTTTGTCCTGAAAGTAGTTATGTAGCAATAGCCAAGATCGTTAGGACGTTTTTTTATTAGTCTGCGTAGGCGAACTTTGCATCATGAGCATCGATGCTGGTCAACCAAAATTGAATCGTTAAAATATCAGTGGATAATTACACATGAGCCAACCCAAACATCAGTCAATCTGGGATAATTTTAGCAACACCAAGCTAATTCGCTACGTGTTGTTATTCATCCTGGCGTGGGCGACCGTTCAAATCTTCGCTTACTTTAGCTCGGTAATTATTATTTTTATATTTGCGGCAATTTTTGCATTCTTACTGAGCTTTCCAGTGCAGTTGGCTGCGCGAGTTGTGCCGCGTGGAGTTGCCATTGTTTCGGTCTTTTCGCTGAGTTTATTAACTTTAGTGGCGATCGTCGCTACAATCGGAACTGCTATTTTTTCACAGATCCAGCAGCTCATCGCTCAGGCACCACAATTGTTGGATAACGCGATCGGATCTGTCGAGCAGTCGATCGTCTTTCTCCAGCGATGGAATATCAATATCGACCTGAGTGAACTTGGAACTCAACTTAGGACTCAAGTACCTTCTACCGTAGGGTTTGGGTTGGTAATGTTGCAAAACATCTTTGGGAATTTGCTTGACTTAATTATCATTTCAGTTGTTGCTGTATTCATGCTATTTGATGGCAAACGATTGTGGAATTTACTCCTGCGAATTTTCCCGATCGGAATGCGGGATCGCGTGACAGAGGTGGTGCGAAAAAACTTCCTGGGATTTTTCTGGGGGAGATTAATCCTGGGGGTTTTCTTTGGTATTTCTATTTATGTTGTGTTCTTACTGATCGGAGTTCCTTCTCCATTAGGATTGGCAGCGATCGTCAGTGCCTTTGACTTGATTCCGGGGATTGGAGCAACGCTGGGAATTAGTTTAGTATCGCTAATTATTTTACCGCAAGGAATCTCGCTAGCGTTGATTACTTTGGTAAGTTGCATTCTGCTTCAGCAAGTTCAAGAAAACCTGCTCATGCCTAAAATTATGCAAGGATCGATCGATCTCAATCCGGTAGTGATGTTTTTTGCATTGCTCGTAGGCGCGAAGGTGGCAGGATTAATTGGCGTGTTTTTATCGATCCCACTGGCTGGCATCGCGATCGAATTATGTGGAATTAGAGAAATGCAACAAGACCATCATTAGCATTGCCAGGTATTTCCTAAGTAGATAGGCATAATTAAATATAAAATATCCCGTAGGGTGGGCACTGCCCACCATCTAGGTTTTACGCAATTTCTATCTAACAAATATTTGTGTCCACCTACTTAGATCTAGTTTATATAACTGAGTTAAATCTAACTTCTGACAGAGGCTGAAGTCCGAGTAAAACCTCCTGGCTGATATCAAAGTCGATTTAGAGACGGCAAATCTACAAGTAACAACAGACTTACGCAGGGGAACTCCGCTGACTGAAATTTTAGAACTAGCTCAAATGGAAGAGATTAGCGCGATCGCCATTTCGACTGGCACGATCGGGAAATTTCAGGAGTGGATTGTCGGTAGTTTTGCCGCAGAATTACTGCGCCTGAGCTGGTCGCCAGTATTGTTTTTCCCTCCTTCCCGTTAGATTTAGCAGAGAGGGCGTAGTGGTGGCAATAAAGGCACTCAGGTTTCAGCAATAACATTTGCCAACGCGATCTTCTTTTCTTTTGCTCTTGAAATGATACGATATCGTACTATATAATTTAATGGTGAAGTTTAAAATAACCTAAAAGCTCCTATGGGTATGACAAACGGGAAAGCCCTAGTTTGGATGTCTGACGACCTACGGCTTGAAGACAACCTCGCACTCTTTACAGCAACGAGTCCAGACTACGATGGCTATGCCGTTGTGCGAGTTAGACCAGAAGCTAGAGGTCGTCCGCCGCGCACTCCCCACCGGATCGAACTTGAAGATGCTGCCGAACACTATCTGCGGCAAGGCTTCCAAACAGACGGCATTGCGTTTGAGGTACTTGACTCAGCAGATGACTCTCTCGCGCAGGTGTGCCAGAAGCACGATTGCAGCATCGTGATCCGTAATGCTACCGATGGAACGCCGATCGAAGAAGCCTGTCGCCAAGCGCAAGAGCAGGAATTGCAGCGGTTGGGAATCCCTGTCCTAACCGTCAATGGAGAGAATATCAGGCGCAAAGGGACAGGCGGAGAGAAGCCGATGGCACCGTTCCTCTCGGATGATGTCACGATTGCTATCGCAGCGACGCATCGACTCGGAGGTTTCCTCCGAGTTGTGTGCGTCAAGACAGACGGCAAGCCGTTCGAGCAAAGACACGCCGATCGCCCGATCGCATTACTGAGAGCATTTTTAGAGCGATTGCCGACCGCCGATTATCAAGCGGGAATGTGGATTCCCGGACAAGATCGAGACAGTACCAGCCAGCTTTCTACTCACTTGGCGGCTGGCACGCTTTCACTCGAACGCGCCTTCGTCGAAACGGCTAAAGCTGAACGCGCTTGGCACAAGACAAATCCAGGGCAGTACAAGACGATCGCCGGGTCTTCATTCCGCTATTTCAGAGCACGGTTGGAAATGCGTCGGGGTTTTTTATCGGGTTTCTCCCGCTACGAAGAGCGAGTACCCCCCGTGGCTCCTACCTCAGAGCAAGCTGTGTGGCTGACCGCTTGGCGCGAGGGGCGAACTGGAATTCCGATGCCGGATGCGGCAATGCGCGAACTCACAACGACCGGATGGATTAATTTCCGGTTGCGACAGCTAGTGACCTCCTACGCGATCCAGCTTCTGGGTTTGCCCCCTCATGCCGTCGGCGTTGTGCTTGCCGAGTTATTTGACGATTACGAACCTGGTATCACCTGGTTGCAGGTTGGGCTAAACGATGGAGCAATGATGAAAGAACGAGGACCCCGAATTCTAAATCCGGTGAAACAAGGACACGATCTCGATCCAGATGAGACTTACATCCGTCAGTGGATACCTGAGTTGACGGCGATCTCGATCGGATGCGGTCATGAACCTTGGAAACAAGCCAATTCACCCCTGTCGCCGCCCTTGGTGGATCACAAAGCGGCTTTTAAGGCGGCGCGTGCGAACTGGGCAAGTCGCGAGTCACTTTTAAGACCACCACGTCAATCGAGGCAAGACTGAAATAATGAATCCAAAGAAGGACTCCGATCCGTCAGATCTGCCCCGACGGGGGCGACCGCGAGTTGACCAAGCGGGTCAGGCTGAACAACGCATTCTGGATGCTGCTACGGCAACTTTTTTAGCACAAGGCTTTGGTCGTACAACCCTCGACCAAATTGCTGAAGTTGCGCGTGTCAGCAAGACTACGCTCTACAGTCGTTTCCCCACCAAGGAAGTGTTGTTCGCAGCGGTGGTCAGTGCTTCTGTACAAACGCTTCAGGTGCAGATGAATCTCACGCCAACGGGTGGCACGCTCAAGGAACGCCTGATTCAGGCGGGAATCGGACTTGCCGCAGCGACACTCACACCAGAGAGCATCGCCTTGATGCGCGTCACTTCTGCCGAGACGGATACCTTTCCTGAAGTCGCCCGCGAAGGCTTTCGGATTGGATTTGATGCTTGTGTCCATTGCATCGCTGAGTGCTTGGCTCCCACGGCCTCAGCGGAGGCGATCGCCTCCGTGACTCCGATCGCCGAGCGGTTTGTCGAAATGGCATTGCACCCGTTGTATATGCACGCTTTTTTTGGCGCAGATCTTGGGTATTTGCGCGATCGAGCGGTGCGCGATATTACGGATGTCGCCGAAATTTTGCTGGCAGCCGAACACTGAAAGTTCAGGATTGCAGAACACCTGATTACAGCTTTCACCAACAAGGACATCATCATGAACCAGAACAAAATAAAAAGAATTTACGAAACACTAAGCAAGACCTATAAAATCTTTGCGGAAAATGATAATGAATGGGAAGCAAATGGACTTAATAGTACAGACTTTAAAAGTTTAGTTTCGGTCATGCTTTCAACCATGACAAATACCAAGAGAGTTCTCAGAGCTTGCATTGCTTTGTATGAAGTGGCGACAACACCGGAAGAAATTTTGTCACTCAAAGACGAAAAACTTATTGAGCTGATTAAACCAGTTGCTCACTACAATAGAAAAGCAAAGCATTTGAAGGAAATGAGCCAACAAATAATAGACAGACATAATGGTGAAGTTCCACAAAACGAAGACGAACTTTTGGCTCTTCAAGGTGTGGGACGCAAGTGTGCAGACCTACTGATGAATTTCAACTTTGGTCAAGATACCATTGGCGTTGACACTCATGTTCACAGGGTTTTAAATCGTTTAGGCGTGGTCAGTACAACGACAAATGAGCAGACGGCAGACGAAATAAATAAGCTGACACCAAAAAAGTATAAAAAACATGCTCATGAATGGCTCATTCAGCACGGAATGAACATCTGCAAAGCGAGAGTGCCAAAGTGTCAGGAATGCGCTCTGGTCGATCTGTGTGGTTACGATCGAAAGAAACTATGAACACGGGCTACTACATGGAGGAACTAACTCAATCACACTTATTTTCATAGATTATTTCGGTCAACAACTGCTGCATTAGACACTTCTAAACAACTTAACCTTGAATCTCCACAGATACCTTTCAAATGGTCGCTACCATCCGTAAACGAAGCAGGCTAACGTTGAAGTTGAGCCGCTGCCAACAATCTTTAATTTTTAAAGATCGTGTTAGTTGTCGGCTCCAACGCGTTGTTAGACGGTTTATATTCGTAACTGAGTTCGAGTGCGTTACAAAAACTATTAAGGCGATTCAGCAAAGCATTATAGTGGGGGTAAGCATCTTCTCGCTCCTGTTGGAGATGAGCATACAAAGTTAGTTCTGGCTCTGGTGCTAAGTGATAATTCTGAATATCTAAACCTGCTGCGGCTAAACGTGTTGAGGCGATTCTCTCTCCCTTCTCTTCGAGACGCTACGCGAACGGGACGCTCCGCGAACAGAGAGGCTTCGCCAACGCAATTAGTAGAGCACCAACTGTATTTGAATTACCACTGTGAAGATCGCTTAATCCAGGTAATATTATTTCGGCTCCTGGCAAATCATTGAGACTCATTATCCCTCCTCTGACTCTTGAGCTTCAAACCGATCGAGGAAATTCTCGACTCTGCTTCTGAGTACATCAGCATTGAGAGAAGGAAATCGAATTATTTCAGGTGCAATCGCCTCAAAACAATCGCGTAGCTTGGTTCGAGAGCATAATTGTCGATCGTACATAGCTTCAACATCTCTAATGTCTCGATCGAATCCTCTAGATAGTTTAGCAAGAGCTTGGGCTGTAAAATCATAGTGATAAAACGAAATTTGATCTCGTTTACCAATGAACACACTTCGATCTTATAGTTTCACATCAGTGCATGTCAGTTGTTCCAATTTAACAGATCCCGCGTGGGTCATACCCATTTTGGAATTAACGATCGCTGACTTTGAATGTTGTGCCATCGCCGATGAACACGAATTCTTCATCATCTAGAAAGAAACAACAATTCACCTTAATCGTTGACTCAAACCAAAAGCATTGCCGCTCATCTTGCTGCTGCTTCGGCTTCAATGAGATCGAACCATGCGCGGCAAACCATTCGATCTTCTCTTCGGCTGACTTGCCATGAAGCGATGACTCATCTAGCCGTCGAAGGAAACGTTGCTGCTGCTAACCAAAATCAGGCTCTCAACGCAATTTTATTTCTGTACCGCCAAGTCCTACAGAAGGAACTAGATAGTCGCATTAATGCCATCCGAGCCAAACGCCCACAGCAAATTCTGATCGTTCTCTCGGTGTCCACCCTGTTTTTTTAGATCTGCCTAAAGACAGATAACTAAATTTAGTAAACCAGATATATTGTAACTACTCAGGCTTAAAAAATGGTGTAATGAATCAAGGAAAGTTACCAGCATTTGTCAATAGTTTGGTACAGTATGGCCCAGGACTGAAAAGATTGATGGTGTACTTGATGGAGGGACAATTACTGCCCTCAGGATGCCGTAGAGTCTCAGGTAGCCGATCGGGTGAACGCACAATTACTTTGACATTTTGGCCGCGATCGCACAACTGCTCTACCAGCAGCCTTCCTGTTGCCCCACTTGCTCCAACCACAAGAGTTGTCATATTCATTCCTCACTCATTTGGATTTGATGATTGCTACTTCGATCGACTTTTGTTCGGATTATGACTAAATCGAGTCTGGTTCTAGGCTAGACGAATACTATGAGAAACCTGTGAGGAGTATTCAAAAGCTAAGGCTAAATTGGTAGATTTAATTGCTTTCGCACGATCGTGTAATCTGGGTGTCCGGGTGCAGGCATCAGATCCGCAGGACGGGGTGCGATCGACTTGCCAGCAATCGCAGGTAATCCCCAAGTGTAATCTTCCAGCTTCATTTGCACGGATTGAGAGTTTGTCAATTCTAAAGTCAGTTCAATCCCTTCTGGTGGCAATCCAAAAAAGATAAACTTCAATCCTTGTCGTTGTTTGGGAGTTAGTGAGGTGAGATCGAATGGCTTGCGATCGATTGTCGCCCGTTGAATCGTGCCCTGGGTAATCAGATCGACATAAGCGATCGAAGCTTGTCGGGGCGATTTTAGTCGCAATCGTAGAGTTGATTTGCTGCTTGTTGGCGGTTCTAATCGCTGAACTTCCAAAGCAGGCAAATTCATCACAGGGGCAGGGGCACTGAAACCAGACGATGCGGGCGATAAACCGAATTCAACCTGCTGTTGTCGGGCATTGGCACCCATAATCTGGGCTTTCCCAGGGTCGAGATGACGATCGCTACTCACCCAGTTTGCTTGACCTCGTTCACGCAGTGTCTGCGGAGCAGAATTGGCATCCAGTAGATAGGACATCGTATTGGGGCGAGGATGGGCGGCACTAAATCCAGAATTAAAGGTGGCGATACTCAGCAAGATCGTACCGATTAGTAGTGTACTTACGGGCACGATCCAGCGCGGCGATCGAGATGTAATCGGGGAAAATGACGTGAAGAAGTTAAACTGTGGAATCAATAATCCACACAATAAGACAGTGAAAAACATCTGTACTGTGGATAGGGGGATGTTCATTATGCCTTCAAACCGAGCCATCCAAGAGCCAAAATAGACCTGAACGGGCAGAAGTAAGATAATGCCAGGAATGAGGGCAACAGAGAGCAGCAAGATCCCGATCCAAGACTGATTTCTAGTCGAGAAAATCCAACTCCAGACCAATAGATTACATAACAGGGGAATAGCGAATAAATAGCTGGCTCCAGGCAGCCACGCGCTGCTGGAGATCGTTAACAACAGCCAGACAACCAACGCCCCAATTGCCAGATCGTCCACTGAGAAACGTCGGCATAACCAAGTGTAGATCGTCATCATTGTGGCGACAGTCAAGATGACAAAACTGGCATGATATAGATTTGCTTGGTAATTGCCAATCAGAAATACTTGCAGCGATGGATTCAAACTCCGCATCAGCCACCAACCAAGAATCGCTAGAATCATGACACCGATCGCACTGAATAAAAACGCGATCGCTCCTAAAATAATACCTTTGAGTGTCAATTTTCGAGTGCGAAATCCGCACCAAACTACTGTCACAAAGAAGATACTCGTAACTATAGCCAACGGCAAAACCTGCGATTCTGGATAATGTACGACCACATTGGGCAGGATATTAAAATACACCGCATTTTGAGTCGCCGTTAGAGTCTTCAGATCCAGATTGCCAAAGTGTTTGAGCAGAGAAAGCGAG
>JANNBD010000426.1:0-6765 GCA_031385105.1 Chamaesiphon sp. OTE_78_metabat_374 | reverse complement strand
TCCATTTCGGTGGCTTAGTCTTTTTCTTTGGTGGTAGCAATGGTTCAATGATTTCCCATTCCTTGTCTGTTAGGCTGCTTGCATATCCCATTTATTCCCCATTTTAGCCCATTTTCTTAGATCCCAAATGGGTTCTATAGGTAGCAACTTAGGTTACTTATCAAAAAGCCCACACTAGTTTCTAACCAGTGTGGGCTTTTTTTAACGATCGAATTAATTAAGCAATTCCGGCCATTTTGACTTCGTTAGCAGCAAGTAAATCCTGAAGTTCTTCGGAATCAACAGTCTCTTTGTCAACTAGCATGTTTGCTAGTTTGTCGAGGATGCTCTTGTTACCGATTAGAACATCTTTGGCACGGCGGTAGGCTTCTGCTACCAATGCGCTGACTTCATCATCGATGAGTCCCGCAGTTTCTTCGGAAAAGTCGCGTTCGGAGGCGATGTCACGACCGAGGAACATGTTACCTTGTTGACGACCGAGGGCGACAGGGCCGAGCTTCTCGCTCATGCCGTAGCGCATGACCATTTGACGAGCCACACGAGCAACCTGTTGAAGGTCACTGGATGCACCTGTCGTTACTTCTTCTTCGCCGAAGATAATTTCTTCAGCAATCCGACCACCGAGGGCTACAGCCATTTGATTCTGGAGGTAGGAGCGGCTGTATAGGCCAGATTCCATCCGATCTTCGCTGGGTGTGAACCAAGTTAGACCACCAGCATTACCACGGGGGATGATGCTAATTTTTTGGACAGGATCGTAGTCAGGCATTAGAGCACCAACTAGGGCATGACCAGCTTCGTGATAAGCAACGAGTGTCTTACGCTTCTCACTCATCACACGGTCTTTTTTCTCAGGGCCTGCTAGGATCCGATCGATCGCATCGTTGACTTCATCCATCGAGATTTCGGTCAAGCTGCGACGGGCTGCCATAATTGCCGACTCGTTGAGGAGGTTGGCTAGATCTGCGCCTGTAAAGCCAGGAGTCCGACGGGAGATCCGTTCGAGATCGACATCTTTTGCCAATGTTTTGCCACGGGCGTGAACATTGAGGATCTCTAGACGACCAGCATAATCAGGACGATCTACTACAACTTGTCGATCGAACCGACCTGGGCGTAGTAGTGCAGAATCCAATACGTCAGGACGGTTGGTAGCAGCGATAATAATAATCCCTGTATTGCCTTCAAATCCGTCCATCTCGGTCAGTAATTGGTTGAGGGTTTGCTCCCGCTCATCATTACCACCACCGAGTCCTGCACCACGTTGACGACCAACTGCATCGATTTCATCGATGAAGACGATACAAGGAGCTTGGGCTTTGGCTTGTTCAAACAAGTCACGGACGCGGGATGCACCCACACCGACGAACATTTCGACGAATTCTGAACCGGAGATACTGAAGAATGGTACGCCAGCTTCGCCTGCAACTGCACGAGCTAAGAGGGTTTTACCTGTACCTGGAGGCCCGACTAACAAGACACCTTTAGGAATTTTGGCTCCTAATGCGGTAAATCGGTCAGCGTTTTTGAGGAAGTCTACAACTTCAGTCAATTCCAATTTAGCTTGCTCAATCCCTGCCACATCACCAAAAGTGATCTGGGTTTGGGGTTCCATTTGGACGCGGGCTTTGGACTTACCAAAGTTCATCGCTTGGTTGCCTGGGCCACTTTGAGCACGGCGCAGCAGAAAGAATAATCCGACTAAGAGGAGAACGGGGAAGAATAAGCTACTGAGCACACGGAACCAAACGCTTTCGTCGTTTGTAGGCAGAACATAAATGTTGCCTTTGACATTCTCAGTGAGAATGCTCACGAGTTGATTATCGTTTGGCGGCAAGTTGACGATCGCTTTAGTACCGTCTTTTGCCTGAATTTGAGCCTTGCTACGATCGGCACTCAAGCCAACATTCTCAATTTCACCCCGTTTGACTTCTTGAATAAACTGACTATATTTCAGTGTTTTCTGGGCTGGGGCTGGCTTTTCGAGGAATGTCGTCGCCAGTGCGATCGCTACAACCGCAAGCAGGACATACAGTCCAGCATTTCTCCACCGCTTATTATTCACTCTAATCGTTCTCCTATATAGTTGCTTCGTGACTTGTAACCGTTGACAGTGCTTGATGGAAACCATCTGCTAACTGTCGTTTCCTTCAGTTACGCGCCGCCAATAATCTGGCTTATTTTATCTTTATTAACTTATGTTAACCTTTCTCTCATTTTATTGATAGGGCAATTTCAATAAATTTTTGGCTTCATACTCTAGTTTACCCACCGGAGTGAGCACAGTATTAATCGGGATCAGGTGGATTACCGAATTACTATAGCCGATCGAGTCCAATTCTTTTACCCATTCTGGATCCCAGTCGATTTCAACTACCGATTTATTTTCCCGCTGAAGGAGGTTGATAATTTGCGATCGAGCAATTCCAGGTAAAATGCCAGCAGTCAGGGGTGGTGTATACCAGCAGCCATTGCGGTAGCCCCACAGGTTGCCAGTTGTGGTTTCGAGCCAGTTACCTCGCTCATCTATTAAGATAGCTTCTTGAATATTTTGGTTCCGCGCCTGTTGGAGGGCGAGCCAGGGCGCGAGATAGTTACCTGTTTTGTGTTGTGGCAGGGATCGAGTAAATTTCCTGTCGGCAATAATTGCGACGACACCTGCTGTCTGGAATGTTGCTAAATTCGGCGGTAATTCTCGCCCTGTAATTAATTCTCGTCCATCGGGAAAGATCGTAATTCGCAAGACGGGGAATAACGAGGTTAATTGATCCACACCCGATCGAACTCGCAGCCAATCAGGTTGAATCCAGCCTAGATCATCGATCGATAATCTTAACCTGTCACAGTGGAGATCGATCGACTCCCCCAGATCCCCGACGGCTAGGAGCAGTAAGGGATCGAGCCGAGCATCAGTTCTCAACGTCGTGAAAACTGTCGCACCATATAATAGACCAGGATCGCTAATATTTAACGCGATGGTTTCAGAGTCGATCGATTCACCACAGTACCAATACATATCCCTGACTTGCTAAAATAGTGGAGAGTTCGAGGAGATCGGCTATGACAGTTACTACCGCCAAATGGACAATCGAGGAATATCATCAATTAGTAGAAACCGGAATACTAGATGATAAACGAGTAGAGTTATTGCAGGGAATCATTGTAGATATGCCACCAGAGGGAATGCCTCATGCTGTTTATTGCAGCGAATCAATTAAGTATCTTAGATCCTTGTTAGGCGATCGAGCCGAAGTCCGTGAATCTCACCCCATAACCCTCCCGAATGACTCAGAACCAGAGCCAGATATTGCAATTGTCCATGCACCCAGTCGTCAATATCTAACTCACCATCCATATCCCGCCGATATCTTTTGGTTGATTGAGTATGCCAATTCTACGCTAAAAAAAGACCTCAACGACAAAAAACGAGTGTATGCTGAAGCCGGAATTGGGGAATATTGGGTAGTCAATTTACAGACTTCGGAATTAATTGTATTTCGGGATCTGGACAAGGGAGCCTATAAATCCGAGACAATATTAGTAACTGGAACTATTTCCCCTTTATCTTTCCCCGATCTCCAGATTAAAGTCATTCAGCTATTCACTATTTAATCGCCAAACTATAAGCGGATGATTAATCTAGCTACTGTGGCAACTGACTCATTGCCGTCAAATCCAACACCTGCGCCAACAATTCCGGCTCCATTAATCCCTGCTCCAACACAATTTGGCGCAGAGATTTACCCGTTGCTAACGATTCCTTCGCGACATTCGCCGCATTCAAATAACCAATATGCGTATTTAATGCCGTCACCAACGCCAAACTCCCCTCAGCATAATCCTGGCATCGTTCAGGATTGGCGGTAATCCCGACGAGACACTGCTCGGTCAACGCCTTAATTGCATTACCCAAAATCTCGATGCTGTGAATCAGATCGTAGGCAATCAGCGGCATCATCACATTTAATTCTAATTGTCCGGCTTGAGCGGCCATCTCGATCGATCTGTCAAATCCCATCACCTGAAAACAGACCATCGAAATCATTTCCGCCATCACCGGATTGTATTTTCCAGGCATAATTGACGAGCCAGGTTGGACGGGGGGCAGTTGAATTTCTTTTAAACCTGTCTTTGGCCCCGAATCCATCAGCCGCAAGTCATGGGAGATTTTAACGAGGTCTGCGGCGAGATTGCGGAGGCTGCCGGAGACATTCAAAAATGGTGCCATACTTTGCATGGCTGCCATTAAATGGGGAGCGACAGTTAGGGGCTGTCCAATTAATTCTCCCAAAATCTGGGCAACAGTCGATCGATAGTCAGGATGGGTATTTAGTCCTGTACCCGCTGCACTGCCACCTAAACCGAGCTTGGTTAAATCACCAGAAGCTGTGGTAATTCTGACCTGATGATCCCGTAGAATCTGAGCAAACGCCCCAAAACTATCACCCAATCGCACAGGGACAGCATCCTGCATGTGAGTCCGTCCAGATTTGACGATCGATTGAAATTCTACTGCTTTTTTGTCCATTGCCGCGATCGCCAGATCCAAGGCAGGTAGTAATGTATGACTAAGTGCCAGCAATCCTCCAACTCTGATTGCCGTTGGAATCACATCATTAGTAGACTGCCCATAATTAACATGATCGTTGGGATTTACCCGTTGATAATTGCCTTTGATATCACCTAATAGTTCCAAGGCTCGATTTGCCAGCACCTCATTTACATTCATATGGTGGGAAGTTCCCGCGCCTGCTTGATAGACATCTACGACAAATTGCTCACGCAGCTTGCCCTGCAAAATCTCATCGGCTGCGGCCACGATCGATCCAGTCAATTCTTGATTAATACAACCTAGTTTACCATTGGCGATCGCCGCTGCTTTTTTGATTAGAATACAGGCATCAACATAGGTGTCCAGAGGCTTCAAGCCACTAATTGGGAAATTCTCGATCGCCCGCAAAGTTTGGATGCCATAATAGGCAGACTCAGGAATCTGACGTTCTCCCATTGAGTCTTTTTCAATTCGGTAATGCTCTTGATTCATTGCGATCGCTCCCAGTCATAAGCCTATATTATCCAATACTTATGGAAATTATCGATCGATGATCGAGTCTAGGCGCGATTAAATTGAGTCTCTTCCTGGACACAGCCTCTTTCTCGCTACAAGTTTCCAATAATGCTGAAAATAAATTAAATCACTGACAAGTCCGGTCAGTCAATGTACTATATTATACAAACTTAAGTATGCTCTCATGAAATATCGTGCTGACATTGATGGGTTGCGTGGTGTAGCCGTCATTTCTGTTGTTGCTTTCCACTTTTTCCCTTATAAAATTACTGGTGGTTTTATTGGGGTAGATATCTTCTTTGTCATGTCTGGTTTTCTGATTTCATCGATTCTGTTTGCCAGTCTAGACCGAGGTGACTTTAGTATTGTAAACTTCTACGACCGCAGAATTAGGCGGATTTTCCCATCGCTGATTACGGTGATATTGGCTAGTCTGATGTTTGGCTGGTTTGTGCTGCTAGCTGACGAATATCAGCAGCTAGGCAAGCATGTTGCTGGTGGAGCTGGTTTCATCTCCAACCTGATCCTATCGAGTGAAAGCGGCTACTTTGGTAATGCCGCCGAGTCAAAGCCACTGCTGCACTTATGGAGTCTAGCGATTGAAGAGCAATTCTACATTTTCTGGCCACTATTATTGATCTTTATCCATCAACGCAAGTGGAACTTCTTGCCGATTACAGTGGTTGTTGCCGTTGGCTCTTTTATCGGCAACATTTACATGGTTGATAGTAATCCCACTGCCACGTTTTACTGGCCGATTTATCGATTTTGGGAGTTGATCATCGGTGGTATTCTGGCATGTATCACATCATACCGTCCACAGCTATTGAGTAGATACAGCAATGTACAATCTTTGATCGGTTTTGGACTATTGGTAATCGGCTTTGTGGCGATCGATAAATACAGTCAATTTCCAGGTTGGTGGGCACTGGTGCCAACTTTGGGTGCTTTTCTACTCCTTGCTTCTGGCCCAACTGCGTGGATTAATCGAACAATTTTATCCAACAAGATCTTGGTTTGGTTTGGATTAATTAGTTATCCACTATATCTGTGGCATTGGCCGTTAATCTCGTTTGCAAATATCCTGCAAGGAACGATCGATGGCAAGCTAGGACTCAAAATCGCACTGATTTTAGCTTCTGTGCTGCTTGCTTGGCTAACTTATAAGTTCGTGGAAACACCTTTACGATTTAAAGTTAACAAGAAAACTTCGTTATTTCTATTGTTAGGATTACTCTTGACTGGAATATTGGGATACTCTTGTATTGCCAGCAGTGGCTATGAAGGATTTGGATTTAGGTTAAAAGAAAAAACACCTTTTGCCAGTCACTTTGAAAACTTAGCTCCAGAGCTGAGATATTATAAGAGAGAAGGCATTCGCGAGAAATATCGAGAGCAATGTAACTTTTACAATTTAGAGATGGGTGATGCAGGTATTCCTACCAAAACCCCGCTGCCAAGTATCGGCAAAGAGTGCTACGCGCGGAATCCCAACATTAAAAAATCAGTGATCCTATGGGGTGATTCACATGCATCTCACCTATATCACGGCGTTGCTCAAAACTTATCGAAGGACTGGCAAGTTCTACAGGTAACAAGCTCTGGCTGCTATCCAGACACTTCCGTATCACAAGACTCCAGTACCAACTACTGCCAAAGGTCTAACTGGTTTGCAATGCAGTTAATCAAAAAAGAAC
>JANNBD010000385.1:0-6051 GCA_031385105.1 Chamaesiphon sp. OTE_78_metabat_374 | reverse complement strand
ATCGCTTTTATTCTTTTGGTGATGCAATGTTAATTCCTGTGCAGAGCGTCTCTAGCAGCACATCGTCTCCACCGCCGAAATAGGTTGAAGTTTGGCAATCCGATCTCCTCGATAGCGGTATTCGCTGAGAAAATGCAATCTAAAAAATCGTTAAACCATTGCACGGAAAGCTTCACAGAACGGTAAGATAGATCGCTATAAGTAAAAATACTTTAACTAAAATATTATGCCTAGAACCCAGAAGAACGATAACTTCATTGATAAAAGCTTCACTGTCATGGCTGACATGATTCTGAAGATGATGCCCACCAGCAAACGTGCCAAAGAAGCTTTCGTTTACTATCGCGATGGGATGTCTGCACAGGCGGATGGTGAGTATGCCGAAGCCCTAGACAACTACGAAGAAGCCCTCCGGCTCGAAGAAAATGACTACGATCGCAGCTATATCCTGTACAATATGGGGCTGATCCATGCCAGTAATGGCGATCATGAAAAAGCATTGGGACTATACTTTCAAGCAGTCGAGCTAAATTCTCGCCTTTGTCAGGCTCTCAACAACATCGCGGTGATTTATCACTATCAAGGTGAAAAAGCTGCCGATGAGCGCGATATGACAACTAGCGAAGCAGCTTTAGGCAAAGCCGCCGAGTACTGGATTCAAGCAATCAAAATTGCCCCTAATAACTACATCGAAGCCCAAAACTGGCTCAAAACCACTGGCAGATCTCAGATAGATATCTATTTTTAGTGAATAGTGAATGGTGGATAGTGGATAGTGTTAGAACATTGCCAGTCACCCAGTCGCCCAGTCACCCAGTCCCCCCGTCCCCATTCCCCCAATCCCAACACCATGCTAGATCGCGAACAAGTCCATAAAGTAGCTCTACTCGCTCGATTAGAGTTGGCACCAGCGGAAGAAGAACAGTATGCCAAACAGATGAGTAGTATTCTCGACTACTTTGAACAATTGAGCGAACTCGATACCGAGGGCATCGAACCGACAACCAGAGCGATCGATATGAGCAATATTACTCGTCACGATCACCAGTCAGCGTATCAAAATCTTGAAGGGATATATGATGCTGCACCCGATCGCGAAACTGACTTTTTCAAAGTACCAAAAATCATGAGTTAGTTATATTCAACTGAAGATTTATATTTAATTAATTACTGTTTAATATTAGTAGAGAAGAAATTGTGTCCCACTCGATCGTTACCAATGTTTGTGAAGGTATTGCTGACTGTGTAAATGCTTGTCCAGTCGCATGTATTCATGATGGCCCAGGCAAAAATACTCTAGGTACTGATTGGTACTGGATTGATTTTAATGTCTGTATTGATTGCGGTATTTGTATTCAAGTTTGCCCGATCGAAGGTGCGATTTTACCTGAAGAGCGACCAGATTTACAGGCAACACCGAGTTAAATTAATTGAGAATTGAGAATTGAGAATTGGGTGTTTAGGATGGGGATTTAGACCCCCATCCTAAACACAATCCACCTAAATGGTGGGGGATTTAAACCCCTGCTCTTCGTTAAGTAGACTGCGGGATGATTTGATCGCGCTCTTCTGGCGTGAATGCCTTGGTATTACCATCGGTTTAGCGATCTGCGAAAAGTTCAGATACTGCTTCAACTTATCCCAAGTAGCCAAATTTCTAAACTCAGAGCTTCCGTAGTCACAAATACAAACTAAGCTTAGTCAAGATTCTAATGTAAGGAGATAGCTTCACATTATGATCGGCAGAGTTTTATGAGTGATCGATATCCGGTTATTGTCATTGGTGGCGGACAAGCAGGACTAGCGATGAGTTATTGCCTCAAACAACGCGGCATCGACCACATCATCTTCGAGCAGCAGAGCATCGGGCATGAATGGCGATCTCGGCGGTGGGATAGTTTTTGTCTGGTAACTCCCAATTGGCAATGTCAGCTTCCTGGCTATCCCTATCCTGGTAACGATCCGTATGGGTTTATGTCCAAGGACGAGATCGTCAAATACCTGCAAGACTATGCTAAGAGTTTCAATCCACCGATCGAGGAAGGGGTGGCGGTAAATAAAGTTCGGCAGACAGAAACAGATTTATATACCGTTAGTACCTCGATTGGTGAGTATACAGCCGATCGCGTCGTTATTGCCGTTAGCAGCTATCACAAGCCCAAAATTCCCCGACTAGCGGAACGTTTGCCTGCTTCGATTCATCAGATTCACTCTTCTACTTACAAGAATCCCGAATCGCTACCAGCAGGAAGCGTGTTAGTTGTCGGTACGGGGCAATCTGGCTGTCAGATTGCTGAAGATCTGCATCTGGCTCGGCGACAGGTGCATTTGTGCGTCGGTGGCGCGCCACGATCTCCACGTTTGTATCGGGGTAAAGATGCGGTGGAATGGCTCGATCAAATGGGATACTATGACATCTCAATTGACGAACATCCCAAGAAAGAGACGGCACGCAGTAATACCAATCATTACCTCACCGGACGCGATGGCGGACGTGAAATCGACCTGCGAAAATTTGCACTGCAAGGGATGAAATTACACGGACGATTGAGATCGATCGAGGATGGCAAACTGGATTTTCAAGATGACTTGCCGCAGAATCTCGATCGAGCTGATGCCGTTGCTGCCAATATCAAACAAAGTATCGACAGGTATATCGAAACAGCCGAAATTGAAGCTCCCATCGAACCACCATATCAACCAGTTTGGCAGCCGGAAAATCCAGAATTAAAGCTAGATTTAGCAGCCGCTAATATTCAAACAGTAATTTGGTCTACAGGATTTCAAACTGACTTTGGCTGGATCGATTTGCCTGTCTTTAACGGTAGTGGCTATCCTCATTACGATCGCGGCATTACTAATTTATCTGGCTGTTATTTTATCGGATTACCGTGGCTATATACGTGGGGTTCTGGACGGTTTTCAGGTGTAGCTCGCGATGCAAATTATATCGCTGAACATATTGCAATCAAAGAAAAGGTATCTACAGCTAGTAATTGGAGTATCGTCAATGAATTCTTACTCGGTTCGTAGTCTACGATACAACTATTTTAAAAATCTAGCAATTTTGCTATGTATCGAGCAAATTTGATCGGTATTTTGAAAATAGTATAAATTGTTAACTGTTCCTAATGCTAAACATCCTTAGTTCGTATTTGACGATACAAAACTAGCAGTCGATCGAACGCTAGTCTGGTAGCAATATTAACAACCAGAACGGAGCAGAGCGTCATGCCAGAAGTTACTATTCCCGCTCACAAGACTGGTGATTTTCTAGTCGATTACGAAGAAAAAGTTTTCCCCGATGTCCAAGCTGAACCTGGTGAGAAGGCTTTAGTGACATTTCACACGGTGGCATTTGAAGGATCGATCGGTTTAGTCAACTTATTGCAAGCCACCCGGTTGAAAAAGAAGGGCTTTGATACTTCAATTTTACTCTATGGCCCTGGGGTGACATTAGGTTTACAACGGGGTTTTCCAAAGTTAGGTGATGAGGCATTTCCTGGGCATCAAAACTTCACTGTACGAATTGCTAAATTTATCAGCGATGGTGGCAAGGTTTATTGTTGTCGGTTTGCTTTGCAAGCTTTGTATGGGCATGGTGAGGCTTCTTTGATTCCAGGAATTATTCCGATTAATCCATTGGATGTCTTGGATATTGTGCTGATGCATCGGAAGGAAGGAGCATTTATTTTAGATACCTGGACGCTGTAATAAGTACAGATCTGTAGGGGCGGGTTCATGCTATAGATCGCGCTTGCAACGATAATTATCGTACAAACCCGCCCAACCCCACAATTAACATTCAGATCGTTCTTCGATCGCGCTTGTAATGAAAGAAATGCGGATATTGCTAGTGGGGTTGGGCGGGTTCGTTCAAGATTCCTAGAATTTAGTGATAATTTTTAGCATAAACCCGCCCCTACAGGTTATTGATGGGTTTAGACCGAATATTAAGAGGGAACAATTGTGGATTTCACTCGCAAAGTTCGAGCCGCAGCCGTACAAATTAGTCCTGTTTTATATAGTCGCGAAGGCACGACTGAAAAGGTGTTGGAAGCGATCGATAAAGCTGCTCAAATGGGTGCAGAACTCGTGGTTTTTCCTGAAACGTTTATTCCTTACTATCCTTACTTTTCGTTCGTGCAACCGCCTGTTTTGATGGGCAAGGAGCATCTACGACTGTATCAGGAAGCCGTCGAAGTGCCTAGTTCCGTTACTGAGGCGGTGAGTCAAGCGGCTCGATCGCATCAAATCGTCGTGGTGCTGGGAATTAACGAACGCGATGGCGGTTCGCTCTACAATACCCAGCTCATCTTTGATGCTGATGGAACTCTCTTGCTCAAGCGGCGCAAAATCACGCCCACCTATCACGAGCGGATGGTGTGGGGACAAGGTGATGGTGCGGGATTGCAGGTAGTGGATACGGCGGTAGGCAAACTCGGCGCACTCGCCTGTTGGGAGCATTACAACCCGCTCGCACGTTTCGCACTGATGGCACAGCACGAGCAGATCCACTGCGCTCAATTTCCTGGCTCGATGGTCGGTCAAATTTTTGCAGATCAGATGGAAGTTACTATCCGCCATCATGCGCTCGAAGCAGGTTGCTTTGTAGTGAATGCGACTGGTTGGCTCTCTCCCGAACAGGTGAGTCAAATTACTACCGATGACAAGCTCCAAAAAGCTTTGAGCGGTGGTTGCTACACCACGATAATCAGCCCTGAAGGTAATATTCTACATCCCCCGATTACTGAAGGCGAAGGCATCGCGATCGCGGATCTGGATTTCGCACTGATTACCAAACGCAAGCGGATGATGGATAGTGTGGGTCATTACTCCCGTCCCGATCTGTTGCAGTTGCATGTGAATTTGAGTCGGTGGGAGGTTGTGAGTGACGGCGGAGATCTACCCACCCCGCCCGTTGGGCACCCCTCTCTTGAAAAGGTGCTGCACTTGGGGAAACCCCAAGATCGCACTTTTCGCTCCGAGGAGGGGATTTTATAGTCGAGCAATCCCCAGCTCCTTTGAGGAGGAGAATACGAGAGATGAATAAGCAAAAATTAATGACCGAATTGCAATCCCAAGGATTGAACATAGTGGAAACTGGCGTGGGTGTATCCGGTCGAAAGGGCGGTGCGGGGCCATCCGACCATAAAGCAGTGACGATCGACGGTACAACAATCATGGTGCCGATTTACACCGAAACCGCAGCCAAATCCCCTTACACCGCCACTCTCGACTCTGCATCTGCTCAAGCAACCATCCAGCTAAACGATCGAGAAATTGCCTCGATCGAATTTCCCAAACCGCCCCAATTTTATAATCTGACAACTGCCGACGGTATCCCTTACTGGAAAATCGCCCTGCTTCACAGTCACGATGTCCTTGCTACTACCGTCCTCCAAACCTGTATGCGGTACCGCAATAGTGATACTGCCTGCCAGTTCTGCGCGATCGAGCAATCCCTCACAGCCGATCGAACGATCGCCCGCAAAACCCCCGCCCAGCTTGCCGAAGTCGCCGCCGCCGCCGTCCGTCTCGATGGTGTCAAGCACATGGTGATGACCAGCGGTACCCCCAATACTAGCGATCGTGGTGCGGCTTATCTGGCCGAATGCGCCTATGCAATTAAACAAAGCGTTGATCTGCCGATTCAAGCTCAGTGCGAACCACCTGACGATTTTAGATGGTTTCAGAAACTCAAAGATGCAGGGGTAGATAGCCTGGGAATGCACCTCGAAGCAGTTACTCCCAGCGTTCGCGCCAAGATTATGCCTGGGAAGGCTGATGTACCTGTCGAGTATTACTTTCAAGCATTTGAAGCGGCTGTCGAAGTATTTGGACGCGGACAAGTAAGTACCTATTTATTGGCAGGATTGGGAGATACCGTCGAGGCTCTAGTAGCGGGTTGCGATCGACTGATCCAAATCGGTGTTTATCCCTTTGTGGTGCCCTTCGTGCCGATTTCAGGTACGCCACTGGCTCATCATCCCGCACCTAGCAGTGAGATGATGTTCGACCTCTATCAACAAGTAAGTGGGCTGTTGAATC
>JANNBD010000351.1:0-6036 GCA_031385105.1 Chamaesiphon sp. OTE_78_metabat_374 | reverse complement strand
ATCGAGAAAGAAGCTCGCGCGATTTCCAGTGTCCGTTCTGGCGAACGCCGTGATTCCCGTCTCCAGCAGATGATGGCTTCCCGTCGCGTCACCCTGAATAGCTTGTCAGCCAAAGCACAGGAAGGAGAACTCAAAGAACTCAACCTGATTCTCAAAGCCGACGTTCAAGGTTCCGTCGAAGCGATCCTCGGTTCGCTCCGTCAACTCCCTCAAAACGAAGTTCAAGTCCGCGTTCTCTTCTCCGCCGCAGGTGAAATCACCGAGACTGACGTAGATCTAGCCGCAGCCAGTGGAGCCGTCATTATCGGATTCAACACCACCCTCGCGAGTGGTGCTCGTTCTGCTTCAGATGATGCCGGAGTCGATGTGCGTGAATACAACATCATCTACGCCCTCCTCAGCGATATTCAAGACGCGATGGAAGGACTCCTCGACCCCGAACAAGTCGAAGAACCCCTCGGTCAAGTCGAAGTCCGTGCCGTATTCCAAGCCGGACGTGGCAATATCGCCGGATGTTATGTCCTCACAGGTAAAGCTCTCCGTAACTGTAGCATCCGCGTTCAACGCAAAAATCAAGTGGTGTTCACAGGTACACTCGATTCCCTCAAACGGATCAAAGACGACGTACGCGAAGTCAATTCTGGCTTTGAATGCGGTATCCGCTTAGACAAGTTCAACGGCTGGGAGCAAGGTGACATCATCGAAACCTTCCAAATGGTCAGCAAACGTCGGACGTTATCGCTTGTATAACCTGTATAGGTTCTAGCTGTTTGATTTTTAAAAACCCAACATCAATCAAGATGTTGGGTTTTTTAGCTTTGTTCGGGATTAAATTTTTCAAAAATAGGCTCGTTAGTCTTTAGGATTATGTTAGTTTACTCATTATTATCCAATAACCATTGTTCCCTCAATGTAGATAAACGATTCTGTCCGTATTTAGCCGGAATAACAGTACCGTGATTGCAATAAATTTCGTACCCATCAGCAAATTTAATTGCTGCTTTACCTTCCGCATGGGGAACGAGTTCTCGATCGAGATATAGCTCACAAGGTTTTTCTATAATTAGACAAACCTTCTCATAAGTTATTAAAAAGGGACATTCTTTACATAATGATTTGAGGATGTTCCATATTTGTGTATCAGGTTCATCACTAATGTGGTCAATGTAAAAGTCAAAAGGCCAAACATTAGTACCGGATAGCTCGTATTCTAATATTTTATGAAAATTTACATTGCGATCGCAATGAATATTAGAGATATGTTCTTCGTACAAAATACTGCATAGCTCTTCAAATATTTCACCACGAGTATAGAATTGGAGATTGTCTAGTGTAAGTAGAGGATCTATATCAATATTTTTGACTGGTACTTTCTGTAAGATAGATATTATTTTGTCATACATCAAACACTTTACACGAATAGGCCATGGATTATCATCATGTGAGATCGAATGAAAAAATGAGTTTTGTTCTAAAGATGGACTACTCAAGAAATATATTTCAGGTGGGGCCAGATCGATCGCTTTATAAGCATCGATAACTGCTTTGGTAGCTTTATCTTGGTCGACTGGTTGAGTTGAAAAGAGAATTTTATCCCACTTTTCTATATATCGATCGATAATCTGTCTATACTCGTGTATTTGCTGATTATTTTCTGTCATATTTAAATTCTATCTTTCCACAATCTAAATGGTTGAAAATCACACCTCAACATCTACAATCTAATAAACTCAGTTGATGTAGGCGGAATTTGCACGCGCCTGCGATGATTTCGATCGTGCGGATTCGATCGTCTAAAATATTAAATCTCTTCGTCTAGAGTTGATAAAATACCTTCTAAATCTCTTGATCCATGTAAAACTCGCAAAATTTCAATTTGCTCTTCTTGCACGCGATAAAATACTAAATAATCCTGAAAAATTTTCATCCGCCATTGACGCACTTCACCCATCCGAACCGATACAAAATCTACCGACTTACCAATTCTGGGGACTATTAATATTTGAGAGAAAGTAGCTTCAGCTAGTTCGAGAAAATGCTCGGCAGCACCAACATTGCCGTTATTGAGAATATAGTTCGCTTGTTGCCTGAGATCTTGAGTCGCTTTATTGCGAATGGTTAGCTTACGACTCATTAATGACTGTGTTCTCCATCAAATATTGATGCGCGTAAATTCATCCAATATTCAGGGGTGACTGATTCACTATCTGAATCTAGACTTTCTTGAAGTAACTGCGCTATCTTCTCTTGATTATTCCGTCGCTGACGATCTTGCTGTCCCAAATCTAAAAAGTATTCGACAGCACTTGAATAGATACCTGCCTGAATTTGAGCCTTAATATGGGTGTGAAGATCTTCTGGGATATCGAGAATAACGTTCATAGTCAAAAGTTATCTGGGATATCTCTATTGTATCAATGAAGTAGCCGTACTTCCACCTGACAGTATAGGTCGTCAAAATGGCCGATTTGATTGGTTGGTTGGATACTTTATCTCGATCGAACTAATCTCTACAAACTTTTGTCTGACTTAGTTTCGATCGATTCGCTTGATTCGATTTGACCAGAGGTTTTGACTACAGATTCGATCGCATCTACTTCTTTCTTGAACTCGGACTGAAAATCATTTGATGCTTCTTGGAAACCTTTTAGGGCTTTCCCTAGACTCTTGCCAATTTCTGGTAGCTTCTTCGGGCCAAACACCAATAATACAACAACAGCGATCGCGATAGTTTCCGGCAAACCGATCCCAAAAAAATTCATAATCTTATTTTCCTTAGCTATCAACTATCAATTCTCTTGAAAAGGTGCTCTACTTGCGGCTCACTTTTGGACGGGTTCCCCGTCAAAAGAAGTGAGACAAGACAGGGGAAACCCCAAGACCGCACTTTTCGCTATCAACTAACTTACAGTAACTATCGATCGGGTGTAGGTGAAAGCCAATATCGCCAAGCCCGAACCCAATCGCCAGTCACAACCGAACCTATTGTCCGCCGCCACTCCAGTCAACAGAGAAACTATCGAGTACGAGAGAGTTGTTGTAGATTTGGAGAATGATTAATAAAAAGACCGCGAATAGCACCATAAATACGCCCATGACTGGGGTAGTACCCCAACCAGGGACGACTTTACCATATTCAGCATTCAAAGGTCTAAGAATATCGCCTAATTTAGTGCGCTGCGCCATGTGTCACCAACAATGTTAAGTGGATAATATATTTTGGTGTGGAAACACTCCACACCCTTAAGTCTAGCAAAGAAAATCCTTGTTTTTGACAACCGATCCCATTCTGTTTCTAGGAGCTGATTTTGTGAGCTAGTTCATGGCTGCTGAACCGCTGTCAATCTGGATATATTCTGAGATTTTGGTAAATTTTTGTAAAAGTCAGTAACATTAGAGGTGTAGCTATATCCCAGCAGGTAAATCGATCGTGGAAGATTCAACAATTCTCAGCATTACATTAGGCGTAATGGTAGTCCTCACTACTGCCTACGGCTTGTACCTTTCGTTCGGTACACCATCGAAACAACTCTCCGATCCTTTTGAGGATCATGAAGACTAGGAATTGGTGGTTTAGTGGTTTGGCAGTTTAGTGGTTTAGCTTAATAGCCGTAGGGTGGGCAGCGGCTCGCGCTCGTCGGGTTTCCCGACGGTTTAGCGAGACAAGACAATGCCCACCAGCTAGGGTTTCAAACTTTTACTAGACAGCAACACCGGATTTATCCAAAAGGGGAAAGTTTAGCTTTTCGCGCTGTGCCAGATAGAGATGAGCGACTTGTCTGGCTAAACCGCGTACTTTTCCAATGTATCGCGTCCGCTCTGTGACTGAAATTACGCCGCGTGCATCGAGCATATTGAACGTATGTGAGCATTTGAGTACATAGTCTAGACTGGGCATCACCAGTCCCCGCGCAATTAGTTGTTCTGCTTCCTGTTGATAGAGATTGAACAGCGTAAATAATAATTCTGGATTGGATGCCTCAAAATTGTAGGTAGATTGCTCAATTTCTGACTGGAGATAGATGTCGGCGTAGGTGAGCGAATCACTCCACTGAATATTGGCGATTGAATCTACGCCTTGAAGATACATACATAGTCGCTCCAAACCATAGGTAATCTCGATCGAGACTGGACGGCAATCAATCCCACCACACTGCTGAAAATAGGTAAATTGGGTGACTTCCATCCCATCTAGCCATACTTCCCAGCCAACGCCCCACGCGCCCATTGCCGCATCTTCCCAGTTATCTTCGACAAACCGAATATCGTGATCTTCGGGCTTGATACCGACAGCCCGAAGTGAGTCTAGATAGATATCCTGAATATTGTCTGGAGAGGGCTTGATTAGCACTTGGTACTGATAGTAGTGCTGGTAACGGTTGGGGTTGTTCCCATAGCGTCCATCCCCAGGACGACGGCAGGGTTCGATATAGGCAACCGACCAGGGTTCGGGGCCGATCGATCTCAGGAAGGTATGATGGCTCTTCGTGGCAGCACCTTTCTCAGTATCGTATGATTGGACGACGGCGCAGCCTTGCGCGCTCCAGAATTGGTTGAGAGTGGCGACGACGGATTGAAAGTTCATGAGTATTTCGGCGACGTTTTGTAACGGTGGGAGTGTGGGAGTTCTGCTTTACCAACGGCTTCGCTCACTTCGACTCCGCCCAGTGAACGAAGCCGCTGGTAGAGACGCTGCCTTGGCAGAAGTGAGCAAGTAGGAGTTAGAGATTTGGCTGTCGTGTAATTTTGAAATTGATTTTAGGATGTGACCAGAAATTGCTAAAATAGGCTGGTATCAATAATTATGCAAGCAAATGTTATCAAAGTTAGCCATTATACATCGAGCTAGCTGTTTGCATAGTAGTTTAGCAGTAAGATTTGGGAACGATCTACATATAGCCGGATTCACAATCTGCTAAGTTGGTCTAGTACCCACAATCGCACTACCAATATCCCGATTACCATGAGAGGGAGATCGAAAAATTTGACTCCGTCCGAAGGAATTTTCTATGAGTTTTGCACAATTCCCACCCAATCAGCCACCATCTCACCCACCATCTCAGCCAGAAGTCGCCAGTAGACCTGCCAAACCGATTAAGCGACCAAAACGGCCAGATCCAGCGGACTATCCGCCATTGCCGCCGATGCTGCAATTGACCGGAAATACACCAATTCCCCCAGCGAGTGAACCACTGCAATATCGGGCAATTGGCTTAATTTTAGGTAGATATGTACCATCAGAAGAGGAATTCAATCAGGGGATGATTTTGGCTGATGATGGCACAGAAATTGATGCTGTCATTCTCGGCCGGATTATGAGCCTGATCAAAAATCACCTAGATCTAGCGCAGTCTCATCTATGGGTGGTTTATCCTCGAATTCGGAAGGAGGATAATAAGCTTCACGCTCAGATTATGGGGATTTGGGATCCGCAGCTAGTAATTAAACCGCTCGATCTCGCCGAAGCGGAAATGCAAGATAAGGCACCAACAAACGATACACCGATTCCGTCGATCGAAACACTAGGTATTCCCAGCAGTTATTTCTCGATTCGGGGTGAAGTAATCTATCAGTCCCGCGAGACAAGAGAAATATTTGTCAAAATTCGTCAAGCACCGAAGAAAAAGACTGAAGAGGAGCGATACTTCAAGATCCGCTTGGTCGGAGATCTCGCTCAAAAGTTGGTCGGTAATTTTTGGGACTTTGATGTGGTCAGAGTCGATAACGATCTAGAGATCCGCAGCGGTCAATATGTTGCACCACTGCGAGCCAAATTGCCCCGTAAAGGCGGCTCTAGACCTCCAGGTGACTCTGGTAGTAAAACACCATTTAAGAAGCCGTGGGAAGAGGGTGAACCTAAGTCTGCGGTGGACAGACCCAAGCCTGCGGCACCAATTAAGCGTTCGTTACCGCCGAAGTTAGAATTGCCAGAGTCTGAAGCATCAGAGTAAAAGCCCCGCCGCCGATTGAAATCGGGGCTAGTATTGCAAAGTCCGCCTGTCTTGTCGTTTTTTTATTCGGGGGGAACCCCCGAAT
>JANNBD010000315.1:0-4419 GCA_031385105.1 Chamaesiphon sp. OTE_78_metabat_374 | reverse complement strand
TTAGCTGTCACCCTGACGGTGTTTAGCAGTATGATTACGATCTTTACAATTCCTCTATTTGCTAGTTTGGCGGTGAACTCTTTCCTCGGCAAGAGCGCGATTGTTTCCTTACCAATTGGAGCGACGATGGGGCAGATATTTGTAATTACAGTTATTCCGATCGCATTAGGGATGTACATCCAGCATCAATTTCCCGAAATTGCTCGACGGTTAGAGAAAGTTACTAATAAGTTAGCGGTTGGCTTTTTAGTACTGATAATTATCCTCTTAGTTGCTAAAGAATGGAGTAGATTACCGAGTTTTATCCTACAGGCTGGCATGGGTGTAATGTTACTAAATATCCTGGGGATGGCTGCCGGATATGCAATTAGTAAAATGCTCAACCTCAATCTTTCCCAACAAATTTGTGTGGCGATCGAAGTAGGTATTCAAAATGGGACGCTGGCGATCGCCATTACTGCCGGAATTTTAAAGGATGCAGAAATGGCAATTCCGGCGGCTATTTATAGCTTGTTTATGTATCTCACTGGATTTGCTGTCATTGCTTATGGCAAAAATTTGACCAGTGCTGCTAGCGAAATTCCCTCCTCGGATCTTAGTTAGTCTCCCGGAATTTTGCCGTGGATCAGATGACAATTAGTCCTCGGCAAAGATCTCAGCCAAGACACCCAAAATAGCCCTTTGTTGATCTGAATTGATCGCCGAAGATTTCAAAATTTAGCAATGCCAATTCCATTGATTTGAGATCGACTCTCCACCAATTTAGCAGCTAGCTTAATCGCCTCTACCATACTCCGCGCGTCAGCACTTCCCAGTCCGGCAATATCAAACGCCGTGCCATGATCCGGCGACGTTCGTACAAATGGTAAACCAATCGTCGTATTGATCGCTCGATCGAATGCCATTAATTTCACTGGAATCAAACCCTGATCGTGATACAGAGCCAGATAAGCATCCGCCGCTTGGGGCTGGGGATGAGTCCCAAACCACGCCTGTCCTGGCTTCACCCACATCGTATCCGGCGGCAACAGTCCCAGCAACTTATATTGTGGATATGTCTCCCGCATCTGCGCCAACCAACCATCCATCCAATCCACCTCTTCCCGTCCTAATTGCCCACCCTCGCCACTGTGGGGATTGAGTCCCGCGATCGCAATTGTCCCCGATTGGAGTCCAAAATCTGCCTGCAAACACTCAATTAATAACCCCAGTTTCAGGCTGAGTAGTTCCGGCGTGAGAGCTTGCGATACCCGATCTAAGGGAATATGCGTCGTCGCCAACAATGCGCGAAGCGTCCAGCCAGTATGGGGCGAAACACCCACAAATAGCATCCCAAAGCGGTCTACATTCGCCTTGAGCGCGAGTAACTCAGTTTGACCAGGGAAATGATGCCCCGCTGCCAACCAAGCCGATTTAGCGATGGGTGCAGTGATGATCGCCTCAAAGTCTCCGGCTAAGGTTCGATCGATCGCCAGATCCAGATAAGCAAACCCCGCTGCCCCACTAGCCGCATTCCCCTGCCCAATTTTTACACCCTGCCGAATTGCTGGATTTAGGGGCACATCAATAATGTTCAAGTCAGCCGGATTCGCTAATTTAATCTCTGCGGAAATCTGTTGACGTAACTGTTGATATCGATCGATTAATAACTCTAAATTACCCACCAAAGTTAGATCGTAATCTGCCAAAGATCGATCGGCGATCGCCTTCAACACTACTTCTGTCCCAATCCCCGCCGGATCTCCCAATGTCATCGCTAATCTGGGTTTACTCATAATTCTTTCCAATCTTTAGCCAACAGAGCATAAATATCATGGTCGCCAAATTGACTGTAGAGCCACTCAGCATCGCGAATAACACCTTCATGGGTGAAACTAAGTCGGCGCGGAATCGCCCGACTGCGGTGATTTTCGGTGGCGCAAGTAATCACAATTCGATTGAGATTCAGCGTCGTAAAACCATAGTTGATTAAACTATGGCAAGATTTGGTCATGATACCCTTGCCTGTATGAGACTCAGCCAACCAATAGCCAATATAACCAATCCGATCTTGTTGCTCAATTCGGTTAAAGCCGATCAAACCGACAATCTTGCCACCGAAGCAAATAGCTGCTATCAAACCTTCCCGATCTACAAACTGCTTCAGTGTCCTTAAAATAAAATCTTTTGTGTCATCAACCTGCGCGATCACATCCAGCCACGGCAACCATTGGCGCAGATAAAGCCGATTTGCATCAGTCAATGCGAATAACTCTGCCGCATCAGTAAGCTGAAGCAACCGCAAGCCATGATCATCACTAATTCGAGCAAGAAACATCTATTATTCCCCCACACACTCAAAATTGCGTCACACTGTCGATCGTAGCATCTTCACTCGCTTGATTATCTAAAGTTAAAACATGTACACAGACACCACCAAATCATTCATCTATCAGCCGCCAGCATCCGCCCACAACGCCCAGCATATCCTCGTCAAACCCAATCTCGGTTATCCCGTCGGCGCACCCGTCACCGTCAGCATCGGCGTACTTGGCAATGTATTGCGAGCACTCCGCCAAGCCAGCCCCAACGCCAAAATCTCGATCGTCGAAGGCGTATGCTCCCCCGTAAGTCTTCACGATATCGCCAGCAAACATGGCGTGTACGCATTGCTAGATCAAGGTATGGAACTACTCGATGCCGACACCCTTCCACTCATCGAATATCCCAATCTCTCCCCCGATCCAGTTCGGTTCCAAACCATGTGGGCACCAGAACTGCTCCAGCAAGTAGATTGTCGAATTACGATCGGCACCTTCAAGCGCACCATCCTCAAAGACAAACCCCTCATCTCCGCCTCTCTCAAAAATCTCTACGGACTCTTCCCCCGATCGAAATACCACTCCCGTAGCCTCAAATCACGCGGACAACTCCACGTTCCCTCGGTCCCCAAAGTCCTCCAAGATGTCTACTTCTGCATCGGACATCTCTTCGACGGTGCAGTCGTCGATGCCGACTTACGCATGATTAGCCCCGACTGGAAACCCGATCGCGGTCAAACGGTCAAGTTTGGTAAAATATTCTCAGGTATCGATATGCTTGCAGTCGATCGAGCCGCCTGCATCGCCACAGGCGAATCAATTCCCGATTACCTGGATTCGATTCTCTTACAGAGAGGCTCTGCCAACGAAAAACTTAGATTAATCCTCTAATTCCACAATATCTCTTTCCTACTCCCTACTCTCTAACGTGAAACTTCTCTTCGTCTGCCTCGGAAATATCTGCCGCTCCCCTGCTGCCGAAAATATTATGAATCACCTCGCAGCTCAATCCAGCCTCAGCAATGAAATCGAATGCGATTCGGCGGGAACTGGTGGTTATCATATTGGCAGTTCACCCGATCGACGGATGCAAGCCGCCGCCGTCAACCGCAATCTCCCGATGATCGGCAGTGCAAGACAATTTACCAAAGCCGATTTCACCGACTTCGATCTGATCCTCGCAATGGATCGCGAAAACTACCAAAATATTCTCGCCCTCGACCCGCAAGGACAACACACAGCCAAAGTAAAGATGATGTGTGACTTCGCCAGCCAACACCCAGACAAAGAAGTCCCCGACCCCTACTTTGGCGGTGCAGAAGGCTTTGACTACGTTATCGACCTCCTCACCGATGCCTGTGGTGGACTCCTTTCTCAACTAGAATCCACCCTATTGAAGAATAATTAGCAATTTGCTTGGTATTTCCAGCAACCTATGCTAGTATTAGTAACTGTGAAACAAATGGGTCGATGGCCGAGTGGTTAATGGCGGCAGACTGTAAATCTGCTGGGAGACCTACGCTGGTTCAAATCCAGCTCGGCCCACTTTCACAAACGCCCTCATAGCTCAGTGGTAGAGCACTTCATTGGTAATGAAGAGGTCATGAGTTCAAGCCTCATTGAGGGCTTTGGTTGGTAAATAGCTGCTGGTAAGGCTTTTAGGAAACAAACTTGTCCTAATAGCCGAATTTTTGTGTTTATCTACATTAAATTGTGTGCTGTTTCGGCTGGTTTGGTGGTTCTGTAGACCCCCCGTTAGACCCCCGCCAAAATGAAAGCGAATATTTGGATCGACAAGAAAGGTAATACCCTCAGATTGAGATGGAATTATGAGGGGAAAAGGTGTCAGCTATCGTTAGGCGTTCGAGATGACTATGCAGGGCAATTACTAGCGAATGCCAAAAAGACAGAAATCGAGAGGGATATCTTCTCAGGGCATTACGATCCCACCCTGCTCAAATACAAGCTTCGGAAATTTGGGACTAATGCCAGTGAAATTACCGCTGTGTCTCTGTTTGAGAAGTACGCGGCGGCGATGGTGAGGGATAAGGATTTAGCCCCTGGTTCGTTGCATCGATATAAGGCGATCGGGTCCAAGTTGCGAGAATGTTTGGGTGAT
>JANNBD010000242.1:0-17979 GCA_031385105.1 Chamaesiphon sp. OTE_78_metabat_374 | reverse complement strand
TCCCTTTGTGGTGCCCTTCGTGCCGATTTCAGGTACGCCACTGGCTCATCATCCCGCACCTAGCAGTGAGATGATGTTCGACCTCTATCAACAAGTAAGTGGGCTGTTGAATCGATCGGGTATGTCTGCCAAGGATATTAGGGCTGGCTGTGGCAAATGTGGCGCATGTTCGGCTTTATCTAGTTTTGAAACTTAGTAACTTAACTTCAGTTCGGGTTAAGGATATTAGCTTCGTTCCAGTACCGCCTCCGATTGTTCGCGGAGCGTTCCCGTAGGGTAATCGGGTCTAGTGCAACAAAGTCCGCCTGTCTTGAAAAGGTGCTTCACTTGCGACTCACCTTTGGACGGGTTCCCCGTCAAAAAGGGTGAGTCAAGACAGGGGAAACCCCAAGAACGCACTTTTCGCTGCGCGGACTGATTAACTAGTCCGCGCAGGCGGACTTCGTATCACCAGCAACGACTTCAGTCGTTGTCCCATCCAAAACATCAAAACTATGTCCTATCTTTTCCAACTCGCCCGTACCCACTCCGAAATTACCGCCTACTATGACTTGAGGCGCAAAATCTTCGTCGACGAACAGGCTCTATTTCCACATGACGATGTAGATGCCCTCGATCCGATCGCGTATCCCATCATTGCCGTCACCCCCAACACTCCAGAAGTCCTCGGCGTAGTCCGCATTTACGAACCCGAATCCCGTCTCTGGTATGGCGGTAGATTGGGTACACATCCCGATCATCGCCGTGGTTGGCAAATTGGTAAAGGTTTGATTCACAAAGCCGTCACTACCGCTAATGCCTGGGGTTGCGATCGATTCCTCGCCACAGTTCAAATCCAAAACGTCCGCTTTTTCCAACGCTTACATTGGGATTCCCTCGAAGAAATCGAAATTCGCGGCATCGCACATCATCTGATGCAAGCAGATTTAGATTATTACCCTGCCAATAATGAGATTCGTCCAGTCTTGCAACTGAGCCAAGCATCCTAATGGAACTCGACTTACTCGCCCACACATTGAGACAATCGCTAGGTATCGTGCATAAGCAAGATATCCAGACGGTCGCTAAATTTCTCGCCACCGAAAACGCTGTTAGTGATATTTTAATAGGCGATGATTGCGCGGCGATTCCTGATGGTGATGGTTATCTACTCCTAGCTGCTGAAGGGATGATGCCAGATTTTGTCGCCACCGATCCGTGGTTTGCTGGCTGGAGTGCGGTGATGGTAAATGTTAGCGATATCTATGCGATGGGCGGTAGACCGATCGCCATTGTAGACACACTTTGGAGTCAAGATGCCACTATTAGTCAACCGTTATTAGCTGGCATGAGTGCCGCTGCGCGGGCTTATGAGGTGCCGATCGTCGGCGGACATACGAATGCTCGAAGTAGTTACAATGCCCTCTCTGTCTCCATTCTCGGACGCGCTAAACAGCTAATTTCTAGTTTCACAGCTCAACCTGGCGATCGATTGGTAATGGCGATCGATCTCCGGGGCAAACTTCACCCCAAATATCCTTTCTGGAATGCTGCTACCACCACCGATCCGAATCGACTGCGTGGCGACCTAGAACTATTACCCAAACTCGCCGAAAATAGTCTGTGTACTGCCGGAAAAGATATCAGTATGGGGGGAGTCATTGGCACGACTTTGATGCTATTAGAAACCTCTAATAGCGGGGCAGTGTTAGATCTCGATGCTATTCCCAGACCACCAGAAATATCCATCGATCGCTGGTTGGTAAGTTTTCCCAGTTATGGATTTTTATTCAGCGTCCGTCCCGAAAATGTTTCTACTGTCGAGCAATTATTTCATGATCGCCAAATCGCCTGTGCAAATATTGGCGAAGTCATCGAAGGTCGGCAACTAATCCTCAAATATCAACAAGAATCTGTCACTTTCTGGGATTTCTATCACCAGAAACTCACTGGATTTAACAACTCAGCCTAATTTTGTACTCACTATCAATTCTCAATTACTTACCCATGCCAGAAACTCGTTTTAAAATTCAATGGCCGGATGGTTCTCAAGCAATTTGTTACTCGCCTTCATTGATTATTAGAAAATATTTTGAACCAGAACATGATTACGAACTGGCTGAATTTGTCGATCGCGCTCAGACTGCCTTGAATATTGCTAGCGATCGCGTCCATGCTAAATATGGAAGACCATGTGGGTTAGCGATCGGTCAATTAGCGGAGATCAAATCTACAGCCAGCCAATTCAGTTCGTATTCCCGACCGATCGTGCGTATGATTGAATTTTGTTAATCCTACAATTACCCTTACCAAGGGAGGTACAGGCAGAAACTCACAAACCCAGCTTATTGCGAGGCTAAGGGTTGAAAGGCGGCACCCAGATTTGAACTTTCGATCAATTAAGATTCAGCAAATAATTCACCTAGTACCCCTAAAACAGCTATCTGTTCAGAGACTTCAATTACTCCAAGTTTCTTAATTAGCCTTTGCTTCGAGACTGTGCGGATCTGATCTAATACTATAAACCCATCCTTACCCTCAAAGTTAACCGGAATCCTTGTAGGGTATTGCTTCATGGTGCTGGTAAATGGCGCAACTATCACGGTGTTCAGATGTCTATTTAATTCATTGGGTGAGATGATTAAACACGGTCTAGTCTTTCTTGTCTCGCTTTTCGCGTCGGGAAACCCGACGGGCGCGAGCCGCTTTTGGATCTCACTGCCAACAGTCGGATCGAGTGTGACTAGAAAAACATCAAATCTAAGGATTACCATTCCCATTCTGTGTCATCCCATTCGTTAGTTACATCTAAAATTGGCTCTTCGTCCCCATTCACTACCATTTGAGCGAATGCTTCGTCCCATCCTACACGCGCCTTAGACGCTGGTTTGATTAAGATTTGCCCATCACTTACTTCAATCTCTATATTCTCGATAATTCCACTCTGTTCAAGCATGAGTTTGGGTAGTCTGATCCCTTGGGAATTCCCTACCTGTACGATTCGGCTTTTTATTGGTCTTGTCATAGCTCTAATAATCTTAGTAACCATATAGTACCTACAAAGTTATCATACTGTAAGCATATTCGGAGTTGGTTTCGGTATTTAGATTTTTAACCACACCCTTAATCCGACTCATCGAAGCCGAATCGAGGGGCGTTCCATCTTGCTTTTGAAGACCTAATTTCACCAAGCTTTCGCTAGTACCTTATTATCCTTGGGGTTAAGCTCGATCGCCTTCCCCCAATCAGGTAAAGCTCCAGATATTGATAGAAACACGAAAACCCCGCGTATTGCGAGGTTTCAGTTAAGAGGCGGCACCCAGATTTGAACTGGGGGTGGAGGTTTTGCAGACCTCTGCCTTACCACTTGGCTATGCCGCCGTAGTTCATAATCATACCAAATTTTGGTCAGAAGGCAAGCATTAATTTTAGCCATTCTGAGATTTAATCAGATTTATGACTAAAGTAATAACTAATTTATGACTTGATCGAGTAGTACACAGTGGTAAAAAGGGGTATGCTCAGATTATGAAATCTTACTTTGCCCTGACAATTTATGGAATAATTTTGCTACTGCAAGGCTGTGCCTCAGGCATTGCCCAGCAAAGTTCTAAGCCTGCTATTCCGGCAAAGCCTAATGCTGTTGTAGCATTGGGGCGAATTCAGCCGAATGGGGAAGTAATTAAGCTGTCGGTAGCGAATGCTCAGGATAGTCGGGTCGATCGAATCCTGGTGCAAGAGGGAGATCGAGTCAGACGCAATCAGGTAATTGCAGTATTGCAAGGGATCGATCGCAAGCAGGCAGATTTACGAGATGCGCTGGCTGATGTGAAGTTGCGGGAAATCGAGCTGGGGCGAGTGACTCAGGGTGATATCAAAAATTCACAAATTGCTGCCCAGAATGCGGCTATTACCAAAACTCAGGCGCAATTAACAAATACTCGCAAACAGCAAGCAGCGGCGTTGGCTTCGGCTCGATCGAGATTGAAAAATACCGAAGCTGACTATCAACGTCAGGAGCAGTCAGATCGCGAGGGTTTGGGATTGCTAACGGCTAAAGCGAAATTAGCCAATGCTGAGGCTGAATATCGCCGTCGGAGTCAGTTTAATCGATCGGGCAATAATACTCTCGGCTCTCAAGCTAAACTGACAAATGCACGGGGCGAATATCAACGCAAACTGACGTTATTTCAGTCGGGTGGGATTAGTAAATCTCAATTGGATAAAGCCCAAGAAGAACTCACATCTGCCCAAGCATTTGCTACTGAGCGGGGGATTGATACTAAAACCCAACTAGACAAAGCTGGTGAAGATTTAGCGGCTGCGAGGGCTAATTTTAGAGAAAGACAACTGGAGACTCGATCGCAACTGGGCAAAGTTAAAACCGAATTATTAACGATTAGGGAAACAGTCAAAGAGAGGCAGGCAGAATTAGAACAGACAATCCAAACTTTGAATGCTCAAATCAGTCAAGAACGGGCTAAACTAGCCGAACTACGAGAAGTTCGTCCGACAGATGTACGAATCGCGCAAGCTCAATTAGAAAAAGCCAAAATTGCAGTCGAGCAAAAACAAGCTGCTCTGAAAGATTCCGAAGTGCGGGTACCTGTGGCGGGACAAATTCTCAAAATCAATACACGAATTGGTGAGCAGGTAAATATCAGTCAAGGAATTGTTGAACTTGCTCAAACAGACAAAATGTATGTGATGGCAGAGATTGCTGAAATCGATGTCAACAAAATTCAGCAGGGACAGACAGCATTAATTACTAGTGAATATAATAGCTTCGCTGGTGAACTTCGCGGGACTGTCTCGCAAGTGGGACTCCAGGTTGGGCGCAAACAAACCCAAGAAGCTGGTGGTGGAAATCCCAGTACTGATAAGGAAAGTAGAGTGGTAGCAATCAAAATCGAGATCGCACCAATAGATAGTCCAAAAGTTGCTAAGTTGACTAATCTTCAAGTGCGGGTGCGGTTGCCAATTAGGGGGTAGGGGATAGCGATTCGCGTAACTCCTTCGGAGTGGCTACGCCAACGCCTTTGTTCCCCGACGGTTTAGCGAATCAAGACAGAGGGTAGAGGGTAGGCAGAAGTGGTATTTAGTTATAGTTATGAAAAAAGTTTTTTCGCAGCGAGAAAGACCATTAGCTTGGGCGCAATTATCTCATCAAAAAGTGCGGACAGGAGTAGCAATGGGCGGAATTGCTTTTGCGAATGTGCTGATTTTTATGCAGCTAGGATTTGTGAATTTATTCTCTGGCGGGGCTATTTTACTCCCCAAACATATCAAAGGAGATTTATTTGTTACTAATGCTGATGCTAAGTTAATCGATCCTTTCAGTACATTCGATCGAACTAGGTTGTTTCAAGCTGCTGCTTTTGATGGCATTACTTTTGCCGAGCCGCTATATCTTAAGTATGGGACTTGGGCATACAATAAAGAGACAATTTCTTACGATACGCGAATTTTTGCTTATAATCCCCAAGTGCAGATCTTTGATCTACCTGAAATAAATCGACAGCAAGCTAAACTAACTGAACCATTTACCGTTTTATTCGATCGATTGTCTCGCTCTGAATTGGGGCCAATTCCGGCAGAGATGGCCAAAAATCCAACTACTGCCGCAATGGTTAACAATCGTCGGATCTCAGTTAATGGACTATTTAGTCTTGGCTGCTCGTTCTTTCTTAGTCAGGGCAATTTGATTGCTAGCGATCGAACTTTTGCCGATATCTATGGTGCAAGTTCGCTTGAACAGGTGTCACTGGGAGTGATTCGGGTCAAGCTAGGTACAGATTTGATCGCGCTCAAACTTGGGATTGAAAAAGCTGTCCCAGGCGTTAAAGCACTGACTCATCAAGAATTACAAGCAAGAGAATTAGCATTTCAAGAAACTAATCCCAGCAGTACAATCTTTAATTTTGGAGCAATTATGGGTTTCATCGTCGGAGTGGCGATCGTTTATCAAGTTCTCTACAGCGATGTGAGCGATCATCTGTCGGAATATGCCACCCTCAAAGCGATCGGCTATTCTAATCGATCGCTCTTAATTGTCATTTTTCAAGAGGCTTTATTTCTGGCAGTACTCGGTTATATTCCTGGATTTGTCGCTACCTTGGGGATGTATCAATTGTTAACTACCTTAACCAAGTTAGAACTAGTGATGACAGTAAATTTGGCTCTGACGGTGTTTATATTAACTCTCGCAATGTGTTTGATTTCAGGGGCAATCGCATCTAATAAGTTGCGTGCTGCCGATCCTGCGGATGTGTTTTAGTGAATAGATCTGTAGGTTGGGTTGAAGGATGAAACCCAACAATCTTCACTAGTAAAAGATAAATTATGTCTTCTTCTCCAACCATTCAAATCCAAAATCTCAACCACAGTTTTGGTAAGGGTAATCTTCAAATTCCGGTGCTAAATGAGATTAATCTCGAAATACCTGCGGGTGAAATTACGATCCTGACGGGGCCATCAGGCAGTGGCAAGACTACATTATTGACCTTGATTGGGGCATTGCGATCGATGCAAACTGGTAGCCTAAAGGTACTCGATCGAGAACTCCTCGCTGCCAAGCAGTCCCAATTAGTGGCAACTCGGAGCCAAATTGGCTACATTTTCCAAGCTCACAACCTACTCAAAAGTCTGACTGCTTGGGAAAATGTGGCGATGCCCCTGAAGCTTCATCCCCAGGTCAAAGATCGTCAGAATCGTGCCATCAACGTCCTCACAGCCGTCGGATTAGCCGATCGAACCCATTACTACCCTGACAGTCTTTCTGGGGGTCAGAAGCAGCGGGTAGCGATCGCACGGGCATTAGTTAGTCAGCCTAGACTGATTCTGGCAGATGAACCAACAGCGGCACTAGATAGTAAGTCTGGGCGAGAAGTGGTGACGTTGATGCAGACATTGGCAAAGGAGCAAGGCTGCACGATCCTGATGGTGACTCATGATAATCGAATTCTGGACGTTGCCGATCGAATTATCCAGATGGAAGATGGGTGTTTAATTAGTGGATAGTGGTTTAGTGGTTTAGTGGTTTACCAATTAATAGTTCTAGCCCCCAAGTCTCCCAGTCTCTCAACTCTAACGCCGAATCCTGACTCTTACTCGATCGATTCTTGGCCCTACAGTCGAAACAACAGTTAAGTTCCAGTCTCCATAATCTAGGGACTCGCCATCTTGGGGGAAATGTTGGAGTTTATTGAGCAAGAATCCCGCTAAGGTGCGATAGTCATCGGCGAGGGGAAGATGGATATTGAGCTGGGCGTTGAGATCTTCGAGGTTAATTTGGGCTTGAATTAGGTATGTACCGTCAGCTAACCTTTGTAATAATTGGGTTTCTCGATCGGGTGTGACATTAATGCCGATCATTTCGGAGATGGCATCTTGGCGAGTAATCAAACCAGCGGTGTTGCCAAATTCATCGATCGCAATTGTCATATGTCGATCGAATTGCTGCATCTGTTTGAGGATAACGCTGACAGGCGTGGATTCGGCGACAAATTCGACTGGTTGAATCCATTTCTCGATCGGGATTTGTCCCGCCAATTTACCTTGAGCAAGGAGGGGCACAAAATCTTTGAATGAGACGACACCGACAATTTTATTTAGGGATGTATCTGTGACTGGGTAACGACAATAGCCAGTTGTGGCGATCTTAATCAGCAGGGTTTGACAGGTGGCTGTTTTGGGAACGGTGACAATTTGGGTACTTGGTACCATCACATCGGTAGCGATTTTGTCAGCAAACTCTAGCACTTTAGTCAGGACTTCCCGCTGTTCAACGGCTAGTCCACTCGACTCACGTTCAGTCGAAACCATTGCTTGCAGCTCTTTGAACGTCACCCGATCTTGATCCTCAGATCGATATCTAATCCCCACCAGCCGTAAACAAAACTTGGTAGATCGATCGAGCACCCAGATTAGAGGACTAAAAACCCGTGCGATAGTGAGACTGGGCGTACCCAAGAATCGCGCAATTGGTTCGGCATAAGTGAGCGCGATCGATTTGGGAATCAGTTCACCAAACACAATCTGAAGATAGGCGAGCAGTACAAAAGTGAAGGGAATCGCCAGAGAGTGGGCTAGCGGTACATTTTCGACGCTTTGGACAAAGATTTGGGCGATTGCCCGTTCACCAATCCAACCTAGTGTCAGAGTAGACAAAGAAATTCCTACTTGAGTAGTGGAGAGCAGCCGCTCAAGCCCCCGTTGCAAGTCTTGGACTTGCTTGGCGCGATCGTCACCAGCCGCCACCAGTTGGTTGATGCGCGATCGCCTGACTGATAAGATCGAAAACTCTGCGATCACAAAGAAAGCATCGATCGCGATCAAACCGAATACGATTAGGAGTCGCCACCCAATGTCTGAACCACCTAAAAGTGGATGAGGATCGTTCATTGTCGGGATTTTTGGAGAAGGGGAAAATTAGGGGGACCTTTAAGTTACTGCTTGCCAACTGGTACTCCAGTTGCTTCAATTTGCAGTTTTCTGTCTACATCAGTTAATTGTAGCGACACACTCTTGACTTTATCGAGTGCGCTTTTAGGAATGGTTAGTGTAAAGCTGGCTTCTTTGCCAGTCGCAGCCAGACTGGATGGCAAGCCGTTGGTACTTGAGCTAATGCCCTGCGATCCGTTAGTTACACTAATTCCCTGACCAAAATTGATCGGTTGACTACCCCGATTGGCTAGTGTCAATCGCATCTCGACGTTGCTGCCTTTAGTTTCAACTGATTTGATTGTCAACGAGATGCCCTGATCGTCTCTGGTTATTGGTAATTTAGACACTGGCGCGCCAGTTTTTGGATCGTTTTTTACTGCTTTCTCAAAAGCAGCCGCTTTCTGTTTCGCATCCTTTGATTGTTGGGCATCCTTCTTCGGCTCCTCGACACCCATTTGCTTTTTCATATTGGCAATCAGTTCTTTTTCTTGAATCAGTTCCAAGCCTTTAGTGTTGACATTCTGTTGGTTGCCACCTTTGTTATTATTGGGACGGATATCTGGCTGGGTGACACCTTTGAGGGCTTCATGTCCAGAGACAAAACCGAGGACACCACTGAGGATTCCGGCTGCCAGCATAAAAAATAGCAAAACGCTGGTTAGTAGTAATGTTCGATCGCTTTTGATACTCTTTTTCATATTTACCTGGGGAAAGTTACTTCAGACGGCTGCTATCAACCAATGTCTGTTAAATTTTTCTGATTAAATCTAGCGATTAGACCTTACCTGAATCGGCTAGTTTTCTTTGTCAATATCCTAACCTATTCTCTAATTCTCAATTTGCTTCATTCCTTCCTGCGGTTAGGTACTTTTTGGCAAATGCAAACAGAGCGTAGGAACTGAGTTTATGTTCGGACATTAGGTCAAGTGGGTAATATATGGATAGGGAAACTAGGGAAAGTTCGATCGATGACGCAATCGTTTCCGTGCCTAGAACCCAGAATTATGTTTCAATAGTAGAATCGTCAGGGAGTCTGCGATCTTTGACCAGCGCAAGCGTCGCCTATCATTTCTTAACCAGGTTATAGTCACAATCATGAGCTTAGATACCCAACTTGAAGTCAATTCCGCCGTCAACAGCAACCGTAGTTGGCCGGGATTAATTGAAGCCTACCGCGCGTATCTGCCTGTGACTGCGACGACTCCGGTAGTCACTCTGCATGAGGGTAACACACCATTGATCCCTGTACCAACAATCTCCGCCGAAATCGGGCGCGGGGTCAAAGTATACATCAAATATGACGGCTTAAACCCCACTGGTAGCTTCAAAGACCGAGGGATGACTATGGCAATCACTAAAGCCAGAGAAGCAGGTGCCAAGGCGGTAATTTGTGCCAGCACGGGCAATACTTCGGCAGCGGCAGCAGCTTATGCTCTTAGAGGTGGAATGCGCTCCTATGTATTGATTCCTGATGGCTATGTTGCGCTAGGTAAGCTCGCACAAGCTCTCCTCTATGGTGCTGAGGTGATTGCGATTCAGGGTAACTTCGATGATGCCTTAGATATCGTCCAACAGATGGCTGTTGACTATCCCATTACCCTGGTAAATTCTGTCAATCCCTATCGGCTCGAAGGTCAAAAAACCGATGCATTTGAACTAGTCGATGCTCTAGGTGATGCACCAGATTGGTTGTGTATCCCCGTTGGCAATGGCGGTAATATCACTGCTTACTGGATGGGTTTCAATCAGTACAAGCAGCATGGTAAATGTCAGCAGCTACCCAAAATGATGGGATTCCAAGCCGCAGGTTCAGCCCCACTAGTGAGTGGGATCCGCGTCAGAAATCCTGAAACTCTGGCAACCGCGATTCGGATTGGCAACCCAGTCAACTGGCAAAAAGCAATTGCTGCCAAGCATGAAAGTGGTGGAGAATTTAATGCCGTCACCGATGCTGAGATCATTGCCGCTTATCGGTGGTTGGGCAGTCGCGAAGGCATCTTCTGTGAGCCAGCCAGTGCTGCTTCGGTAGCTGGACTCCTCAAAGTCAAAGATCAGGTACCCAATAATGCTACTGTCGTCTGTGTATTAACAGGCAATGGACTCAAAGATCCCGATACTGCAATCGCCAATAGTATCAATCCTTTTAAGCAAGGCATCGATGCAAATATCGATGCAGTCGCCGCCGCAATGGGATTCTAAAATTAATTAATAATTGACAATTAATAATTAATAATTAATTTTTGAGATGCTGAAATTAGATGTGTCCTGGGATGAATATCATCGATCGATCGAACTATTAGCCCAACAAATCCATCAGTCTGAATGGAAGTTCGATCGAATTGTCTGTCTGGCTAGGGGTGGCTTACGAGTTGGCGATATTCTGTCGCGGATCTTTAAGCAACCCTTGGCTGTTTTAGCGGCTAGTTCCTACGGTGGCGCAAATCAGCAGGAGCGCGGTAAGCTATCGATCGCTAGTCAAATCACGATGACCGATCGTAATTTAGGTAGTCGAATATTATTAGTCGATGACTTGGTAGACTCTGGAGTCACATTACAACAGACAAAGATTTGGCTACGAGATCTATATCCAGAAATTGAGGAGCTGAAAACAGCAGTGATCTGGTACAAAGCTTCATCAAACTATATCCCCGACTATTACCTGAGTTATCTCGCCCACAATCCCTGGATCAATCAACCATTCGAGAAATACGATAACTACAAACTGTCTACCGCAGATCTGAGCTGTCCCTGATGCTGCGTTAAAGTTGCCTCTGCTTGAGATCGATCGACCTTAGTCCAGTGCATCAGTAGTGCTACTTTAACCGATCGACCGCTAGCTTCCAACAATTCACTCGCCGCATCTCGCTCTAGTTGCGTCAAATCCTGAATCATCTGCAAGGCTCGATCGAGTAACTTAGTATTAGTCACTGCTACATCCACCATTCGATTCCCATACACCTTACCCAATTTCACCATCGAGCCAGTCGAGAGGATATTCAGAGCCATCTTGGTCACAGTCCCCGATTTCAGCCGTGTAGACCCCGATACTATCTCAGCCCCTACAGGTAATCGAATGTCAATATCAGCAATGCTAGCGACCTGATTTGCAGGCACACAGGCGATAAATACCGTCTTGGCTCCCCGCTGCTTGGCAGACTCGATCGCCCCATGTACATAGGGCGTGGTCCCACCAGCGGTAATACCTACTACCACATCATGTTCGCCGATATTATTGTCCACCATCGCCTGAGCACCATCGCTAGCGATATCCTCCAACCCTTCCGAACTCTTCACCAACGCTCCAGCACCACCAGCCAGCAATCCCTGGACTAGCTCTGGCGGCGTACAAAACGTCGGCGGACATTCAGCCGCATCTAATACGCCCAATCGCCCACTAGTCCCCGCTCCGATGTAAAATAATCGTCCACCCTGGCGGAGATTAGCCGCTATTAAATCGATCGCATCGGCTAATTCTTGTCTAGCACCTGCGATCGCATTAATGGTATTAATATCTTCTTTATTAAATAAATCTACCAGATCTAACGTACTGAGTCGATCGAGATTGGCACTATTTAGATTGACTTGCTCGGTTAATAAATGTCCACGAGTGGTCGGGGTTTCGATCGTCATATTCTCGTAAATAGATGCTATGTTTGATAAATTATAAAATTGAAAGTCAGCTCTCAATTTTCGATCCAGATCCAGAATTAGATTTACGTAATAATCTAGCTCGACGCTGTTCTCTTAAATCTTTATCTAGAGCAGCGATAACTTCATCCAAATCTAAAGTACATAAATCTAGCAACCTTCCAGCTTCTCTGAGACTGGCAATCGACCTTGCTCTGGTTTCAGCATCGGGAATTCTCAACTTGTCATTCATGACTAATAGCTCCAATTACGTTGAATTTCTTGCAGACTGGCAATGCTGCCATCCAAAGCAGCTTCGGTTGATTCAATCGACTTATCCAGTAAATTTAACACATCCCTAGATGCGACTGGCTGAGACTCAGCAGCTTTTAGTACCAATGTGTGCAGTCGGGAATACGGGGATAATAGTCGTTCCCGAATACTCTGGAGTTCTTCGAGTTCGGACAGGGTTTCATTTGTCTCGCCTGCTTGCTCTAATATTCTGAATTCCATTGAAGTAGTTGCGTCAATACACTCGATAATTTGACGTTGAAGTGTAAAGATATTTGTGAGGATTGGATCTGATAGTTTAGCCATTGAGTAGATGAATCGGTAAAGTTAATATTTTAATTGTGCTTTCAATTTTCAACTATCTCATATCTCCGATCGCACTCATGGCTGTAGCTGCAATTGCTTGCTCAGTGGCTTTGGGAAGATGATGATATTTACCATTAGCTTGCTTGGCTAATTCTTTGGCAAAACCAGTCGAGATAAACTTATTCTCGGTATCGATTACCAATAACTTAATTCCGATTGCTCGGATTCGTGAGGCAATATCTAATAATTCCTGCTTAATATCTGGCTTATTTTCAGGATCGATCGAATCGCCCAGCGAACGTGCTAACGGGACATTTCCCCGTCCATCGGTAATCGCCACAATTACCACCTGTCCGACATCTCCGGTACTTTGAGCATTTACACCCACTCGCACGGCTTGAGTTAAGCCATGTGCTAAGGGCGAACCACCACCACAGGCGAGGCGTTCGAGGCGACGTTTTGCCATTGCGATCGATCGAGTTGGTGGCAATAATACCTCAGCTTGCTCACCTCGGAACGGAATTAAGGCTACCTGATCGCGATTTTGATAGGCTTCGGTTAGGAGGCGCATCACAGCACCCTTAGCCGACTGCATCCGATTGAGAGCCATCGAACCCGAAGCATCAACTACAAATATTACCAGGGCACCCGATCGACGTGCCAATTTTTTGCCGCGAATATCACCCTGCTCGACGATTACCTTGCGATCTGGTTGCCGCAATCTTCTCGACTTCTGATAGGGTGCTGCTGCGCGTAATGTGGCATCTACGGCTATTCTGCGGACTTTTCCCTTAGGTAAAATTGGCTTGACGTATCTGCCCCGATCTTCGGAAAATACCATGCTGCGGCTGCCCGATTTGCCCTGCTTCTGTTGAGCAGTTTGAGCAAAGGACATCACGCTATCATCCAGAATTACCCCTTCAATATCAAAGATAAATTCTTCAGGGATATCAGGCGGCTGTTCTGGCTGATCTTCATCTTGCTGTTCGTCTTCATTTTCTTCTTCTTCTTCCTGCTCGTCTTGCTCTTGCTCAGATTCGTCTTGCGGCTGGGGTGGTGGCGGTGGTGGCGGTGGTGGATTATTTTCGTCTGGCGGGGTTTGGATGACTGTGGCGCGGGGGACAATTACCAGTTCTACTGCCCGCCGTAGATCGTCAGCGTTGACCTTCGTGCGTCCTTCCAGAGCCGCAGCAGCCTTAGCAACTCGCACAGCAAATAACTCAGCACGGTGTCCCATGACACCACCACGGAGAGCCTCGGTAACTAGATAAGTGATCTGTTCGCGACTAATTTCGACATCTTTGAGCCATTCCCGCGCGAGGAGGATTTGAGTTTTGATATTATCAATTTCTTCGTCATACTGAGCGAGAAAAGCTTGGGGTGAGAGGCTGTATTCGATCGCCTGTCCGACAGCCTGCACCCGCTGGTCGATTTCCAGCACAGCATCAGCCGATAAGGAAATGGCAATTCGATCGAGCAAATGTTCGCGCAACCCACCTTCTTCAGGGTTATAGGTGGCAATCAGCAGCGGTTTGCAGGGATGTTGAAAGCTGATTCCCTCCCGCTCGATCTGATTGCGCCCATCAGTAAGGACACTTAATAGTAAATTAGAAATTTGGTCATCGAGCAGGTTAATTTCATCGATGTACAATACCCCTCGATGCGCCTGTGCCAATAGTCCAGGCTGAAATACTGCCGCGCCTTCTTGGACTGACTTATCCAAATCCACCGAACCCAACAGCCGATCCTCAGTTACGCCCAGCGGAATCTGAATAAATGGAGCCGGAATTATTGCCGTCTGAAGTTCTGAACTATCATTCGACGATCGAAACTCCAATAACCTGTCATCCCATTCACTTGGCGCATTTGGATCGCAATTGCTCACTCCGCCCACGGCAATTTCGATTGGCGGTAACAGTGAGTGAATCGCCCGCGCCATCACCGATTTGGCCGTGCCGCGTCCGCCTGCAATCGCCACCCCGCCTAAGGTTGGATCCACAGCCGCAAGTAGTAACGCAATCTTGATCGCCTCTTGTCCCACCACCGCAGCGAGGGGAAAGGCGGTCATGTTTGGTGCTGGAGTCGCTGTCGGCATTGGTTCCTAAAATTTTGTTTTGGCGTAGCCTCACCTTTGGGAAAGTTGGCTGTTGGGATCCATTATCTCATACAAGCTAGTTGCTAGAGATCGATCGCCAAAATCGTCGCCTTTCGTCAATACCGATCGGAAATCAACCTTTCAACTCCACTACAGCCAGTCAGTGGCTGGCAGTGATCGGAGCCTCTGAGTCAGGAAAATTGAGCCGAACGGCTAAATTTTGATATTTTTGAGATTTGATGTTAGTCTTGCCGATCGAGTGGGAACAATCTAGACAGGAGACTAATCATAAGCTGGTAAATCAGAAATGGTAAGTTATGGCTATCAACTATTTGTATAGTTGTTCTCTTAACTGATATGGTCACATGTTTACTTGGATACTCGATCGATAGTAGCAATAATCTAGAGAGATTTTTAACACTGGTTGAATCAGTATTTACACGTAATACTATTGACCTTACCACCTAGCTCTCATCTGCTGAAAGTTCAATTCCATCAGTCTTCTGATTCTGTGCCAGAGAAAGATTGAATCTAGCTCACTTGTTAGACTCTACTCCTAAACTCTAGCCAAATGGATAATTTGATGTTTGAGGAATTTGGTACCATTTAGTTTGATGATTGATTGTATATTGAGTCACTAAACACCAAAACTTGCGCTTATTCACAGATGTCAATCTCAAAAATATGCTCGAAAATTGTTGACTATGCCATGTTAGTATTTGGCAAAATGTAGTAAGGTGGGTGAAGGTTAAACTTGTCTAAGCATAATAGCTGATATTTTTGACCGAGAGAACATTATACTTAGCTCTAGTTACATTAAACTTACAAACCAGTTCTTTTAAAAATATTCGGGAAGATTCGATCATGAAGCAATTACTGTGGTACGTCGGCTGTTGTTGGACACTATCTTTAGCTAGTGCCTCGGCTACTTACGCTAGTCCTGACCTTAAACCCAGTGCAAATCTCGCGACTGGTAACGCAGCTAGTTTAGGTGGATTTTCCAGCACAGGTTCTACAACCACAGCAACGCCAGCGGTTGCTAGCGGAATCCTCGCTCAAACTCCACCCGCACCTCCAGCACCAGACGCACCCAGCTCTGCTCCAGCTCAACCGCCTACTAGTCCCTCTGGTCAAGAGAGCAAGGACTTGCAAGATCGCCTGAACAAGGTGAATGGCGGTTCAGCATCACCTACATTTGACAATAGCTACAACCCTAGAACTTCTCCTGGATTTTCTGTTTTCAATCCTGTGGGATTTGGGGCAGACAACAACTTAGTGTTCTTTGCGCTTAGTTACCAAAACCGTACCAGATTTACCCAGACAAGTGACGCTGAAGGTGGATTCGGAATCGGTCTAGGCGACGCAGTAAATGGCGTTGGGGCTGAACTCTCTTACAGTATCAACAGTTTTGGTTCTAGTGCCGCGTTTGGTAGTGGAGCCTTCAATATCAAAATCCACAAACGTTTAAGTGAAGATACTGCTGTTGCCATCGGTTGGAACCAGTTTCTCAAAACTCAGTTCGGCCCTGGCCGAAATGGTGATGGTCCCTCTGACTACCCTAACAATTCTTACTACGCCGTTGGTACCAAGATCTTCCGTACTCGTGAAGACATCAACGATCCATTCAGCCGTGTGGCGGTGACAGGTGGAGTGGGAAGTGGTGTATTCTTACCCTTTGATGAGACTACTCTCGATCGATCTGGACTAAATGTGTTCGGTTCCGTTGGTGTACGAATCGCTAGACCAGTCAGTGCTGTTCTAGAGTGGACTGGACAAGATCTCGCAGCGGGTGTATCAATTGCACCGTTCGAGAATTTCCCCTTGGTAATCACTCCTGCTTTTCGAGACATTGCTGGTATCGGCACAAACGCGGCTGGTACTGCGGGTGGAGCTAGATTTGTACTTGGTGCAAGTGTAGCTTTTAACTTCTAAATTCGCTAGACTTTTGCCATTATTTGGCAACGGTGTAATTACTGTAACTGTCTCATCTCATCGACGATCAATCTTACATTACTGTTGGAAGCTAATGCTAAACATATCTAAATATCACAAATTAATCGTAGGCTGTAGCGCGATTGCTACAGCATCGATTGGTGGCTTTGTTCAATCTGCTGATGCCGCAGGAACTCGCAACCAAGTCGCTCAATCGGAACCCAGCGTTACTCTAATTGCTGGTAAGACTGTCAATAGCCACGGTGTCAGCAGCTACAACGGTAGTAACCACGGTGGTCTCAATGGTAGTAACAACGGTGGCTACAGCCCTGGTAAAGGTGGCTTCTATGATAGTAACAATGGTGGTAAGGGTATTTACTACTATGATGCTAATGGTCCCAAAGGTCCTGGCACCTACTACTATGACAGCAACAACGGCGGTTCTGCTCCCAAGGGAGACCAGCCTGGTCGCTACTACTACTACGACAGCAACAACGGCGGTCTAAACGGCAGCAACAGCGGCGGTAAGGGTCCTGGTTTCTACTACTATGACAGTAACAACGGTGGCAATGGTCCTAAAGGTCCTGGTTACTACTATGATGCTAATGGTCCTAAGGGACCTGGTTACTACAACTACAATCCAGATGTAGCAGTTAACCCAAATCCAAATCCAAACCCCAATCCAAATCCCAATCCAAACCCCAATCCAAATCCAAACCCCAATCCAAACCCCAATCCACCAGTTATTGGTAAGCTTCCTCAAAATGGCAGCGGAAACAGTGCCGTCCCACTTGGTGGCAACTTCCCTGGTAATCCTGGTGGCCCCAGATTTGGACCTAACCCTACTATCATCTCTCTAGGCAAAGCTTCTTTCAGCAGAATCGGCATTGCCCAATCCAAGGCAGATATAGCATCAGCAGCATTGGCAGCAGCAGAAGCAGCCCAATCCAATGCTTCTTCCAAAACTAGCCCTGTTCGCTATGGTCGTGAAGTTGCTGATGCCTCAACTTGTGGTTGCCTAAATGCTGACACTACTGCTGGTACTCCCAGCCCTGAACTAGTAGCAGCAAGAGCAGCAGACGCAGAAGCAGCAGCAGAACTCGCAGCAGCTAAAGCAGAAGCACGTCAGTTCTTGGAATCTGTCAAAGGCTCTGAGTTTGGTGGCTCTAGTACTTATCAGCCAATTTGGTAAGGAATAGAATTGATTAATCCGACCTCGGATTTGAGCGTGGGGCGATGGTTTAAGTCGCCCTTTCCTTCACCCTTGATACAGTTATTAAAATTAGGATTAATAGAAAATGGCA